>JBJFGY010000127.1:0-20898 GCA_051893155.1 Bacilli bacterium | reverse complement strand
TTTGTTATAAAAAACTACATTTTTATAAACTAATCAAAAATATTTAAAAATTTTTTCATAAAAAACCTAAACTCAAAACATTATATGTTGATTAT
Organism: Bacilli bacterium; assembly: GCA_051893155.1. Taxonomy (GTDB): domain Bacteria; phylum Bacillota_I; class Bacilli_A; order RF39; family UBA660; genus UBA6448. Next base: position 20,803 of record JBJFGY010000127.1, on the reverse strand, counting down.
TTTTTTAAATTAGTGCTATAATACCAAAGGAAAAACGGGTGAAATTATGAAAAAAAGAAATATTGCAATAATAGCTCATGTAGACCATGGTAAAACAACTTTAGTAGATGAAATAATTAAATATACTGGAACATTTAGAGAAAATGAAGATATCTCTAATTTAAGTATGGATACAAATGCTATTGAAAAAGAAAGAGGAATTACAATACTTGCTAAAACTACATCAGTAAATTATGATGGTTATAAAATTAATATTCTTGATACTCCAGGTCATGCAGATTTTGGTGGTGAAGTTGAAAGAATAATGAAAATGGTTGATGGTGTTTTATTAGTCGTAGATGCTTATGAAGGACCTATGCCTCAGACAAGATTTGTACTTAAAAAAGCTTTAGAATCAGGATGTAAACCAATTGTTGTAATTAATAAAGTTGACAAACCAACTCAAAGAGTTGAATCTGTTGTTGATGAAGTATTAGAATTATTCTTAGAATTAGGAGCAACAGACGAACAAATTGATTTTAAGGTAGTTTATACTTCTGCCGCTAATGGAACTAGTTCCCTATCTAATAAACCTGAAGATCAAGAAAAAGGTTTTAAATGTTTACTTGATTTAATTGTATCAGAAATACCTGAACCTATGGGTGATGAAAATAAACCACTTCAATTTCAACCTGCCCTACTTGATTATAATGATTATGTTGGAAAAATTGGTGTTGGTAAAGTGTTTAATGGAAATATTAAAGTTGGACAAATGGTTAATTGTTTAAGACTTGATGGCACAGAAAAATCATTTAGAGTTCAAAAATTATTTGGTTATATTGGACTTAAAAGAGTTGAAATAGAAAGTGCTACAGTTGGTGATATTGTTGCTGTTGCAGGCCTTGAAGATATATGTGTTGGTGAAACTTTAACAGAAGTTAATCATCATGATGCGCTTCCTATACTTCACATAGATGAACCAACTTTACAAATGACATTTGGAGTAAATACTTCTCCTTTTTCTGGAAAAGATGGAAAAATTTTAACATCTAGAAAAATTGGTGAAAGACTATTTAAAGAAACCCAAAGGGATGTTAGTCTTAAAGTTGAACAAATAGATAGTGAGAACTTTATGGTTTTAGGTCGTGGTGAACTTCATTTATCTATTTTAATTGAAAATATGCGTCGAGAAGGTTTTGAACTTGAAGTATCTAAACCAAAAGTTATTATTAAAGAAATAGATGGTATAAAATGTGAACCTTATGAAGATTTACAAATTGAAATTACTGATGAATATATGGGCGGTGTAATTGAAGAATTATCGCAAAGAGGAGCAATTATGGGTAACATGACTCATTTAGGTAATTTAATTCGAATAAACTATGAAATTCCATCAAGAGGACTTATTGGCTTTCCAACAAACTTTATGACTCTTACTAAAGGATATGGCATAATGAATCATACTTTTAAAGAATTTAAAAAATTAGAAAATATTAATATTGGTGAAAGAAAATTAAGTGTTCTTGTAGCAAGTGAAAAAGGAAAAGCTACAGCTTACTCTCTTGGTGCCCTTGAAGACCGTGGAATAATGTTTATTGAACCAAATGAAGAAGTTTATGAAGGCATGATTGTTGGAGAATGTAATAAAGATAATGATCTTGCAGTAAACGTTGTAAAAGCTAAAGAACTTACAAATACAAGAAGTGCTTATTCAGATAAAACTGTTGTTTTAAAAAGGCCTAGACCATTTACTTTAGAAGCAGCACTAGACTTTATCAATCAAGATGAACTTGTTGAAATAACTCCAAATCATATAAGAATGAGAAAGAAAATTCTTAATACTGAACTTAGAAAAAAATACGATGCTAGAAAATAGCATCATTTTTTATTAAATAAAAAAAGCAAGTTCTAAAAACTTACTTGTATTTTAATGGTAACCCGTAGGGGTTTCGAACCCCTGAATGCCACCTTGAGAAAGTGGTGTGTTAAACCCCTTCACCAACGGGCTAAGCCATTAATAAAATATCATATTTTTCCTTAATTGTCTATAGAATAATTATCAAAATATCCAGAAATATATACTACAGGAGTTCCTTTATCACCAGAACCGGAAGTTAAATCACAAAGTGAGCCAATTAAATCAGTATACCTTCTTGGTGTTGTACCTTGAGATGCTATTGTTCCTTTTAAATTAGCATCTTTTTGTTTAATTTCATTTTTTATTGCTTCATTAAGTTTTTCACCAGAAAGATTTGCAAATTTATTATCTGAAATATATTTTAATTTTATTTCATTAGGACTACCTTCAAGGCCTTTTGTATAAAATGGTGAAACTACTGGATCAGCAAGTTCCCAAATACCTCCAACAGGATCTTTAAATGCTCCATCACCATAAACCATAACTTCTATATTTTTACCAGTAATATCTTTTAATTTTTTTTGAATATTATCCACTAAATTTTGGGCATTTCGTGGAAATAATTTAACTCTTTCTTCCGTAGATCTATTTGAACCAAGTAAACCATATTTTTCATTATATCCACTTCCATTTACAGGTTCAGTTAAAATATCATCAAGGCCTAAAATAATTCCATCACTATTTTCTTTTAATGTTTTTTTTGTATCAAATCTAGTATGAATATCACATACTAAAACATCTTTTTCATAATTAAGTATTTTTTTAGGATCATTTGCAAGTATTATTTCAATTTCACAACCTTCTTTTTGAGCTAAATCTTTATAAAAATCTACCATATTTACACCAGTAAATATATGTTTAAAATCGCCAAACTTTTCATAATAAGTTTTTTCATCAATAACATCAGTATATGGATTAATACCACTTTCTTTTAATTTTTGTTTATCCATTATATCATTACCTACTTCATCTGAAGGAAATGATATTTGAAGTGTTATTTTATCCATTGCTCTTGCAATTGCTGATAAAAGTACTGCAAATCTATTTCTTGATAAAATTGGAAAAACTAAACCAATATGATTTGTTTTAAATTTATTTTTAATATCAAGTGCTATTTCATCAACTGTAACATAATTCCCTGAACTTATTCCAACTACCGCTTCAGTTATTGCTACAATATCTTTATCATGAAATGAAAATTTTTCACTTTCACTTGCTTTTAAAAGACTATCAACAACGATATCCTCTAAATTGTCATTTTCTTTAATAACAGGAGTTCTAATTCCTCTTACAACTGTTCCAACATATCTCATATCTATCACCTATAATAATTATATTATATAAAAAAAGTTTATACAAATTATTTGCATAAACTTTACACTTTTAATCTAAGTCTTTTCTTGCAAGTATCTGAGCTGGCGTTGTATTAATTATTTTAAGTATTGGAAGTAGACCTATAATTAAATTAAAAATATAGATAATTATTATACTTAATAATACAATCTTTATATTAACTAAATAATTCATCTCGACATATCTTATTGTCTGAAGTGTATTTAAACAGTATGCCATAAATAATACTCCTGGAACACATGTAATTGTCGTAATAGCAATTATTTCTCCCGAAAACATTTTACATATATCAAATTTTTTTACACCTATTGCTCTTAAAACTCCAATTTCCCTAATTCTTGATAGATATGAAGAACGAATCATTAAGTATATTTCCATAAATGAAATAAATAAAATAATTGCACTTGCTATTAGACCAGAATTTACACTTTCTTTTTTAGACTCAATATACTCACTTTTTGCAAAATCATAACTTGATTTTATATTTAATTTTTCATTATTAAATGATGTAATTACTTTTTCTTCATCACTTGGCATAATAGTTAAATTACTAGATTTTTCAATTAAACTATACTTAATCATATTATCATTAACTAAAGGATTATTTATAGTTTTTGATTCGTAATACCCTACTACAGTAAGCTTAGTATTATTTATTTTTAAATTAGATTTTTTATTAATAGGATATTCATATTCATTATTTATATTTACTATTACTTCATAATCATTTTCAGGAAGTCGACCTTTTTTTAAGGTATAATCACTTACTAAATTATAATTATATAATTTATAATCATCAATTGCCAATTCTTGACCAAATCTATTTTCAAAAGTATCAGATATTAAATTAAACATTTCATTTTTGCTAGTATAAATACTATAATCACCTATATCAGTTATACCCACAATTTTATAACTTTTTGCACTTGTTTTAACTTCATAACCTATTAAATCATTATAGCCTTTTAATCCAGCTTGAAGACCAGTTTTATTTTCTCCTTCAAATAAAGGTTTTAATACTGATGTATCTACCACTATTTCATTATTATTTTGAATATTATTACCATAAATTAAATTATCTGTATTTAATAAATCACTACTTATTAAAGAACCAGATATATATGAAGTAGCATTCATAGTTTGATAATAGTTATTAAAACTTATATTTAAAGTAACGTAAGTATCTCCTGGTAAAATATAATTTACACCATCAAGATTTTCATATTTTATAAAATTATCAACACTTATTTTAGGTAAAACTGTTTCATAATAATTTTTGTTTTTGTTAATAAAATAACTATCTTTTACATTTAATACACCAAATATGTTACTTAAACTATACATTATAAATAAACCAGATAAAGCAAAACCTAATAATAATAATTTTTTTATAAATGAATAATCAAGTATTTTTTTAAAACCATCTTTTATTGATGTAAAGCCGTTTATTATTGAACTATATTTATGTTTTTCTTTTTTTGTTTCAAGATTCTTAAAATCAAAGTCATATTCTTCATAAACTGATTTATCCATTTTTTTATAATGATCATCAATAAGTTCTATATTAGAGTTTTCATCAATTACTTCGATTTTTTCATTACCACTACATTTAATAAAAATATTATTATTTTTTACAACTAAAGTTATATTTGATTTTAAACCTTTATCAGAAAATATAGTTAATTTATTGGATAATTCATCTTTATTTTTAAAATCTTTTAAGTATATTTTATTGTCGATTTTATAATCTAAACTATTTTCTTCAGCATTTTCATAGTCATTTTTAATCTCACCATTTTCAATTTCAATAATTCTATCTGCATAAAATTTAGCAAGATTAACTTCATGAGTAACTAATATTACTAATCTATTTTTAGAAATAGCTTTAATAATATTCATTATTTCAATTGTATTTTGACTATCTAAATTACCTGTTGGTTCATCTGCTAAAATGATATTAGGATCTTTTACTATTGCTCTTGCTATTGCCACTCTTTGTTTTTCACCGCCAGAAAGCATTGAAGCCGGTCTATTTTTAAGTCTATCTATTTTAACAATTTTTAAAACATAGTTTACTCTTTTACTTATTTCTTCTTTATTTTTTATGCCAATCATTTTAAGAGAAATAGCAACATTTTCAAAAACAGTTAAATTATCAATTAAGTGATAATTTTGAAATATATATCCAACATTTAAATTACGCACTTTATCAATATAGTGTGAACTTCTTTTAGTTATTCTTTTATCATTAATATAAATTTTACCTTTTTGAACTTTATCAAGGCCTCCAATTACATTCAATAATGTTGTTTTACCACTACCTGATGAACCTAATAAAGCAACAAGTCCTGAATTAGGTAAATTTAATGATGTATTATTGATGACATGTAATTCATTTTTTTTATGTCTATTAAAATATTTATCAATTTTTTCAAGTTTTATCATCATTATACCTCCTGCCTATAAGTTGTCATCGCAGATGATTTAAATAATTTTCTTGAATATCTAAATGAAATTAAAGCACTCATAACAAACATTAATATATAAATTATAATATAATCTTTAATAGTTAAATAATTTGCAAGAGAATTAATCCAATTTATATATAAAATTTTATTATGTACTAAATATATAATTAATAAAATCAATAAGCAAACAAAATGATAAATAAAATATAATTCAATGCTTATTAAATTTTTAATAACTTTTTTGCTTGCTCCTAAAAAACGGATTGTAGCATAATAAACATTTCTAGATTTTTCAATTAATCTAATAACAAAATATGCTATAAAGAATAATACAATAAATACTATAGTTGAAATAATTATGTTAAATATTTTTATCATTGCTAAAATTTCATCATCATAATTTACAGTTACATCTTTAATAGATAATGCATCAAAACCTAAATTATCTAAATTACTCATAACTTCATCTAAATGTTTTACATCTGTAACAAAAACTGATGATTGGTAGTAATCTTTATTATATAATTTATTAAAATCTTCTCTTGATATATAAATATAACCATTATTTTCTTCATAATCACTAAATCCTGTTAAAGAAGTAAAATTATATTTAGTATAAGTTTTAGTTATTTTTAAATCAATATTTTCACTATAATAAATATTATCTACATTTAAATTAATAATATTATTAATACAATAATTATATTTACAATAATAACTATAATCATAAGCCAAATATGCTTCACCGATAGGTACATTATCAGATATTTTTATATTTAAATCAGTATTTTGATTATTAATTTTAATTTTTAAATTACTATAATTTTTATTAACGTTTAATTTTAATTTATTAAATATTTCATCACTAACATAAATAGAATTAATTCCATATAGATTTTCATAATAAACATAACCAGTTACTTGAAATTCATAATTATCATTTATTTTTTCATAATAATTTTCATCATACAAATTAAATTTTTTATTTAAAACTTCATTTAAATCTGTTGGATAATCATCCTTATATTTTTTAATAACAACATCAGTGTCTTTTAAAGGCAGACTGCCAACATCAACATGATCAAGTTCATTGATATTTTTTATTGTACCATAAAAATAATATTCATCGTTATTTAAACTATATTTTGAATCTAAAATTATATCATTTTTTTCGATTTTTTCTATGTAAGGTAATTTACTTATTTTTTTGTAATCTTCTTCTGTAAAGGAAGTTTTATCTTTCTTTTTAATTACTATTCGAGTATCAGTTAAATCACTAAAATAATAATTAAATCCATTTTTGCTTTCTTCGTATTCTCTTTTTCTAAAAGATGAATAAGTACCTAAAAATGCAAGAATTAATAAAGCGAAAACCATAGCAAGTAAAATAAATTTTGGTATAATGTTAAAAGCATTTCTTATTCCTAATCTTATTTTATTAAAAAATGTTATATTTTTATAATCATATATACAAGGCTTTGCATTTTCATATTCTTTTATTTTAATATCTTCACGAACTAAACCATCATGCATTTCAATTTTTCTTGTAGCATATTTTTCAAATTGTTCATAATTATGAGTTACTACAATAACAAGTTTATCTTTAGCAACTTCATAAAGAAGTTTTACTACACTTTGAGCAGATCTTGTATCTAAATTACCCGTTGGTTCATCTGCTAAAATAATTGGTGTATCTTTAGCAAGTGCTCTAGCAATAGCAACTCTTTGTTTTTGACCACCAGAAAGTTTTGATACTTTAGTATTTCTATAACGATACAAATCAACTTTCTTAATTAGTTCAATTACTCTTTCTTTTATATCTTTTTTATTGAATCCATTTAATAGAAGTACGAGTTCAATATTTTGATAAACTGTATAACTATTTATTAAATTAAAACTTTGAAAAATATTTGCAACATATGTTTTTCGATAATGTTCAATGTCTTCATTACTATAATGGCTTGTTTCTTCTCCATTAATATACATTTGACCTTCTTCATAAGTATCAAGCCCAGAAAGAACATTTAAAAGTGTAGATTTACCACTTCCACTTTCACCAGTAATAATAACAAACTCACCTAAATTAAATTCAAGTGAAATTCTTGAAAAACCAGATGCTACAATTCCTTTATTATAATAAAATTTACTAACCCCTTTAAGTTTTAAAATTGGTTCATTTTTATTCATAATTTCTCCTGTAAAAATTATACTATAAAGCAAACAAAAAAAGAAGATATTTACTTCTTTTTCTTCTTAGGTTTATTCTCTATATTATAGTATTCATTTTCAGTTTTGATTTCTTTAATTTCATTATTATCATTAATATTATTTTTAGTTTCATTATATAAAACAGTTTTTTTATTCTTTTTATGCTTTTTAAAATTTTTAGAAATAAATATTATTAAAGCTAATATTGTCGATAAAGCAAATGCAATTGTTGAATACATTAATAAATTATTTTTATTTTCTAACTCTTTTATATAACTATCATCATATTTTATCGCAGAATTATCTTTAGTATCATATAAATATAAGCCTTTTTCATTAGTTTCAACATTGATTGCTTTAATTATACGATATCTATTACTAGAATCTAATTGTAAACATTCAATAGTATTTTCTCCAATTGAAATGGTATTTTTTTTATACCCTTTAATTTCTTCATCCATATTAAGTGGATATAATGTTAGTTGTCCAAAAGAAAGTTCTATATATTTTAAATAAGAACCATCTTCATAAATAAATAAAGATATATTACCATTTTCATCTTTAAGTCCTACTAAAGTAAAATCAGTTATTTCACTATAAAAAGCAGGAATTTCCATTTCATTTATTGTAATAGATTTTTCCACATAACTATTTGGTTTGGTTAATAAACTACTAATTTTAACAACTGTATATTTTTTTTCGTCAATAGTAACATCTATTGGATTTTTATCAATTACTTCAACATTTAATTTATATGTTTTTTCACTACCATTTTCTGCTACTACTACTATATTAAATGAATTTGTACCAGCACTAACACTTAAAGTCCCATCACCATTTACTTTAGCTTTATTATCTTCAGCTATAGCAGTTACCTTTATTTCTGTTACATCTTCATTTACACTTACTGTATATTCAGTTACATCTTTGTTAAATTCAGGATTAAGTTCGTTTCCCTCAACTATTAAAGATTTTAAATTATTATTATTAGATAAACTTGATTGATATTCAGCATATGTTATTACTTTTACATTTCTTTTACCATTAGTTACACTAAATACACTTTCATCAAAACCAATTACAGAAGATGCATCAATATAAAATGAAGCACTACCGCTTTTTTTAGCTTTAAACGTATAACGATAAGTAACGGACTTAGTATTTGCATTTTGAACAACCCCAGCATAATGAAGTTCTACATCACTTGACACTAATGTAAATATATTTTTATCATAATTTAAATTATATTCCCATGAACCCAAAGCCGATGATGAAGAAATCGTGACAGATACATTTACATTGTTTCCAACAATAATTTGTGATGCACTTGTATTCACACTTATTGTTGCACTTGCTGCATTAACAGAACTACTAAATAAAAATAAGCTAAATATGAATGTTAATAATTTTAATATTTTTTTCATAAAATCTTCCCTTTCTAACTAATTGTTGCATATCCTAAAATATGTTTTTGTATTTTTAATAAATCCTTTATATCAATTACGCCATCGCTATTAACATCCGCTGCTTTATTATAACTTCCTACTAGATTTAAATAACCTAAAATATGTTTTTGTACTTTTAATAAATCTTGAATATTAATATTTCCATCGCCACTAGGATCACCTTTTAAAGAGACTACATAAATTTTTATATCACTTCCATTTGTAATAGTTATCTCATCACCAGTAAAAAGTTTGCCACTATTTTTATTTTTTACTTCAACTTTTACAGAAGATGAACTCTTTTTTAATAAATCAGTAAGTGCCTCTATTGTATAACCTGCACTTAGTAAAAATGTATTTTCGCTTACTGGCACGCCACTACTTGCAACTATGTCTTCAACTAAAGCAGTAGCTCCTTCCGTCTTAATTATATTTATTACATAATTTTGAACCGTCTTATTTTCTGCAGTAACAATTATCTTGATAACAGTTTTATCAGAAGTTAAATCAATTTTACCAGTGCCTTCAATAGTTGCTTTATCATTAATAACTTCAGCGCTTATATTTACACTATTTATATTTGATCCAACATAATAATTATACTCAAATATATCATGACTAAAGCCAGATAGTTCATTATTATTTACTTTAAGTGATTTTAAATGATTATTTGGATTACCACCATTTGGAAGGCTTGCTTGTTTTTCTGGCATATTTTCATACACTGGAATAACAAATTTAAATGCAACTGATGAAAGTAATTCCATATCTTTATACCCATTATATGTAATGCTTGCTTCATTTGCAGCACCCCTAATATTTGTCATATATTGATGTGCATAAGGAGCATACTGTGAATAAGAACTTGTATTAAATTTTTGAAAATAAGTAGTGTCTTGTCCTTTAGAAATATATGTATTAGTTATATAATTTGCTCCACCTGTAATTGCTTTATCTAAAGTTAGCCATGGCCTTAAATAACTTGTACCAGACACAGCCCAAACAAGGCCGTCATATGCACCTGTATATGCTCCAATATTATAAGGATTATACACTGGACTATAAGTTATGTCATTTACAGTTATAGTTTGTCCCTTTAAAGAATACCCAGAATAATTTCCACCAGTTTCTTGTTTTATTCTACTTGCAAGATAAATTGCATTAGCATTATATGTACTTCCGGCATTATAAATTACGTTTGATTTTTCTTGAATATCTTTACCATTTAAAACTGCATTTATTGCATCAATAGTTTGATAACTAGAATCAAATGAAAGTTTTTCAAACATAAATATATATCTTTCATCTAAAAAGTTTCGTGGATCAAAATAATAGGCAACTACTTCACTATTTGCAGCATACCAATCACTACCTTCTTTAACAGTAAATGTATCTGTTAAATAATCATAACTTGAGCTTTCTGTTGAAAAATAACCTTGATAACTTGATTGAATTAAACTTTTTCCTACAACGCTTTCTTTTTCTACTGCAACATCAAAAGGTAAATTAGTTTTATCTGCCTCAAAATTCCAATTAGGATATTTTTCTTTAAGCGCACATAAACCATTCCAATAAGTATTTGGAAAGCCTAAATTTTGCATTTCTTTTTCACAATCAGTAGTTGCAGTTGTAGGAGTTTCTTCAACAGTAATTAAAGTAACATAACTTGCACATACATAACTAACATCAGTTCCCGAATAATATATCTTATACCATCCATCTGTGCATCCTTTTTCATCTGAATAAAGAGTTGTATCAACTAAATCATATATAGCACTTACTCCAAGTTTTTTTATTGATGTATAATTAGTGCCTGGTCCACTTCTTAAATTTAAATCATTATAATCTACTCTTAGCTTAGTTAATGCATTTACATAATAATTTGGCATAAAAAAGGTAACTAAAATAAAAAATACTATAAATATCTTTTTTTTCATTTTACCACCTTTCTACTTTAATACATTATAACAAATAAAAAATATTATGTAAATTAAATCAATAAGATATTTACTTATATATTACAGTAATAATTAATCATAAATTTTCAGAATGTTTTATGTAAACAGTAAAATAAATAATTAATAAAAAATAATCCTATTTATTTTTTTATTCTCAAAATAACGAATTTTATGTCACAACAAAAAAAACTAAACTCAAAAAAAAGGTTATTTTAAACCTTTTATCCTAAAGCAACATCTAATATCATCATAACAGCAAAGCCTATTATAGTAAAAAATGCCATTAAATCTTTACATTTATTTGTTTGACTTTCTGGAATTAATTCTTCCACTACAACATATATCATTGCTCCTGCTGCAAAAGTAAGTAAAAATGGTAAAATAAGTCTTACTTTTAAAACTAACATTGCTCCAATTACACTTGCTATTGGTTCAACAATACCAGTTAATGCTCCAATAAAAAATGATTTTTTGGTACTCATCCCTTCTCTTCTTAAAGGTAGTGATACAGCGGTTCCTTCCGGAAAATTCTGAAGTCCAATTCCAATAGCAAGGATTATTGCTGATATTAAATTTGCCCCTTCAATATTATATCTTAAAGCCCCAAAAGCAACGCCTACTGCTAAACCTTCAGGAATATTGTGAATACCAATTGATAAAACTAGCATAAATGTTCTTTTTATTTTATTATTTTCTTCATGATTTTTAATTATTTTTGGAAAAATTTTATCACCAATATAAAGAAGTATTCCTCCACATATAAAACCAAAAGTTATAGTTATTGGTGCATTAATTTTTAAACTTTCTGCCATTGTTAATCCTGGTGAAATAAGTGAAAAAAATGAAGCTGCTATCATAACTCCTGCAGCAAAACCAAGCATAGCATCAAGTAATGTTTTATTTACTTTTTTAAATGGAAAAACAACTGCAGAACCTAAAATTGTAACTAGCCAAGTAAACATTCCAGCTATAAAAGCAAGAACAACATAATTACAATTTGATAAATAGTTAATCATTATTAAAATAACACCTCATTTTAATATATAATTACTTTTTAATTTTGCTACTTCTTTTTTATTTCTTTAATAATTGTTACAATTAAACCAAGTGCAATAATAACATATAATAATATACTTTCAATTTTATCAGAATTTTCATCAAGACTACTTGTAATTTTATCATCAATTTTTTCTAATTTTTTGATAGTTTCATCTGCTTTTTCCGACATATTTAAGCTTTCTTCAATTTCATCATAACTTATATTATCTTTTATACTATCTATAGATATTTTACTACAATAACCCTCTTCATTACTACCCTCTTCATTACTACCCTGTGACCATACATTTAATTTACTTTCTTTAGCTTTATTTTCATATAAACATAAACTATCAGTATACTCATAATTACCATAAATATAAGCTACTTTACCATAGCCATTTTCAATAATTTCTTTTTGAAGTAAATTTCCATCTACCCAAATCCAAGCAAGAGTTCTACCATATTTATCAGTCTTACTACTTTCATACTCAAAAACTATTTCTTTCGCATTTGTAAGTTTTTGACAAGTAAAATCACTAGCTTCCTTACCAAATGGTTCTTCGCTAACGTTTGTACTAACAGACTCTGGAGTATCGATTGCCAAAAATCTAAATTTTTCTTCTTTACCATCCACTATAAAATATGCAGTATCACCATCAACACATTTAGAAAATGTACCTTTTTGAATTGTTGTACTACCATATACATTATTAATAAATAAATAACATACAATAAAAATAATAACTTTCTTCATAAAAATATCATAACATATTAAATAAATAATTTACACTAGGCAAAAAATATGCTAGTATAAAAATGTAAATTGTAGGTGGTTTTGTGAAAGATGACGTTTTAAAAATATTTGAAAATAATAAAAATATAAATTTAACATTTCATGGCATAAAAAAACTATTAAATTCCTCAAAGAAAAAAATTGATGATGAACTTAGAAAAGTTTTATTTGAACTTGAATGTGAAGGAAAAGTATATTGTGATGATGATGAAATATACCATAATTTTCCCAATAATTTTAGAATAAATGAAATAATTCAAAATAAAGATGGCAAATGTTTTATTCGTATTGGTCAAAATTTTCATGAAATAAAAAATGATAATCTTTTATCTGCTCAAAATGGTGATATTGTAATTTGTAAAAAAAGAAAAGGTAAAACATATGAAGTTGTTAAAGTTTTAAAAAGAAGTCGTGGAAAAGTCTTATGTGTACTTAAAATAGATGAGAATAATCATCTTTATTTAGAACCTATAAATTCACAAAAAAATATAAAAATTGGTATTAATCGTAAAATTCTTAGAAAATATCCATTGAATCAAAAATTTATTATAAAACTTTATACAACAAAATATGATGAATATTATGATGCTACAATTGATAAAGTAATTGGTGATATTGATAAAATTGAAACTATTGCCATATCTAATGGCTTTTATCCAGAATTTAGTGAAGAAACAATCAAAGAAATAGAAAATATACCAAATAAAATTACCGAAAAAGATCTTGAAAATAGATTAGATTTAAGAGATAAAATAATTTATACTATTGATGATGCAACAGCTAAAGACTTAGACGATGCTATATGCGTTGAAAAACTTGATAATGGTCATTTTTTGCTATATGTAAACATTGCTCATGTAAGTAATTATGTTAAATATGGTACAAGTTTATTTAATGATGCTTTTGAAAGAGGAACTAGTGCATATTTATTATATATGGTTTTTTCAATGCTTCCTCATGAACTTTCAAATGGAATATGTTCTTTAAATGAAGGTGCTAATCGACTTACAAGAAGTGTAATTATGGAATATGATGAAAATGGGAAACAAGTTGATTATAAAATTGTAAAATCAGTTATAAATAGTAAAAAGAAAATGACATATGATAAAGTAAATTCTATTTTAGAGGATAATATAATTCCTGAAGGATATGAAAAGTTTATTGCACCCCTATTAAATGCTGAACTATTAGCTTTAAAAATTATGAAAAATAATTCTGATGAAGGTACTTTAGATTTTGATAGTAGTGAAAAAGTTTATGTTTATGATGATGAGGAAAAAATAAAAAATATAACCATAAAAAAACAACAAACAGCACAAAAAATTATTGAATGTTTTATGATTGAAGCAAATTGTACTATAGCCAAAGATTTTTATTATAAAAAGTTACCATTTATATATCGTAATCATAATATTCCTGATATAAACAGATTTACCAATACAGTTAAATTAATTAATAATATTGGTTTTAATATAGATAAAATAAAAGATATAAATGACCCAAAAGTTATTCAAAAGATATTAAATAGTTTAGCAAATAAAAAAGAATTTCCAATACTATCAACATTTATATTAAGATCAATGGAAAAAGCAAATTATAGCAATGTTAATAATGGTCATTATGGTCTTGCCAAAGATATATATACACATTTTACATCTCCAATTAGAAGATTATGTGATTTAGTAGTTCATATGCTAATAGATTACTATGAAGATAATTATCCTAATGAAGAAGAAATAGATAAATTAATGACAATTTTAAATAATGTAGCATTGCAAGCATCTCTTAAGGAAAAAGATGAAATTAAAGCAGAATATGAAGCACAAAAATATGCGGATGTTATGTATATGAAAGATTTTATAGGCCATACATTTAATACATATATTACTGATTTAAATGCATCATATATAAAAGTTCGCACTGATAATATGATTGAAGGAATTATTAGTTTAAATGATATAAATGAAAAATACTATTATGATGATAAAAAAAAGATAATTAGATTTGAATCAAATGGATTACAATTATCATTATGTTCAAATGTAAAAGTTACCTTAATAGAGACAAATGAAGACGAGAGGACTTTATATTTTTCACTTCCATTTATTTTAAAAAAACAAAAACATGATGAATTACAAAGAAAAAGAACTTTACATTATAAGTAAGTTCTTTTTTTATTTATTTTGATTATTATAATAATTAAATTCCGCTAAATCAATTGCAAGACTTTCAAGTTCATCATCCTCTTCTTCTATTAAAACATTATTAAGTTCAAAAATTAAACTTTCTAAACTATCATAATTATCATAATCAATATTATTCTTTTTTAATGTTTTGATTTGGTTAT
Source organism: Bacilli bacterium (assembly GCA_051893155.1). GTDB lineage: Bacteria > Bacillota_I > Bacilli_A > RF39 > UBA660 > UBA6448. The sequence continues at coordinate 5,293 of JBJFGY010000127.1, read as the reverse complement.
TTGAAAGAAACATTCCATTTTTTCTTTCTACTTTTAAATCATTTTGATCAAATTCCATGTTAACTCCTATAAAAATTATATAATAAAAATAATTATTATTCTATAAAAAATAAGACCTAAGGCCTTATTTAATATCTATTAATTTCTTAGAATCATTATTATCTTCTTTAGGTACAGTAATTATTAAAGTACCATCTTTAAATTCTGCAGAAATTTTGTCTTCTTCGACTTCACCTAAATAAAAACTTCTTTCACATTTTTCATAATATTTTCTTTCACGGCGAAGATATTTTTTCTTATCATTTTCATCTTTTTCTGAATGCTTTTCAGCTGTGATTTTTAAATTACCTTTATTGCATTCTATTTTAATGTCTTCTTTCTTAAATCCTGGAACATCAACTTCAATGCAATAGTTATTTTCATCTTCATAAATATCACATGCCATTTTATTATTTAATTCTTTACTTGGAGTAAAATCATCTAAGAAATCATCAAAAAATATTCTACTTGGTAACATATTATTCACTTCCTTTCATATTTTCATTATATTACCTTTTTTAGCACTTGTCAATACCAGTTGCTAAATATTTTTAAATTTCTATTTGCTATTATATGTAAAATATGCTAGAATATACAACAAGTTAAGGGGGGAAACATGAATAATTTTATTACTTTTGGTACTAAAAGTATAAATTCTGAACTTTTTAAAAAAGTTTTGCCATATCCAGATGGTTCGATAACCAAACCAATTGGAGGACTTTGGTGTACAAGATATATTGATATAAATGCTAATGAATGGTTAATGTATTTAGAAAGTAAAAGAAGTTTATTTTATTCGAAATTTAATGGAGATGCATGTATTATTAATTTAAAAGAAAATGCAAATATTTTATATATTAATACAATAGATGATTTTAATAATGCTTTAAAAAAATATCCATTTGAAAATAATAAATTAGATTTTCAAAAGATATCGAATGATTATGATGGATTATTTTTAAATTCTTCTATAATAAATGAAATTGGATATGTTGATTGGTCAATTGCAAGCTTAGTCTTATTTAACTTAGAATGTATTAAAGAATATACACCAATTGAAGTTGATTATTTTATTGAAGAATATTCAATTGAATATGAAATTAAAAAATTTGAAGAAACAAGAATTATTGAAAAACCTAATACTGATTTTATAAATTTATATAATTTAATTAAATTTGAGTTTGAATTTAATATACGTAAAGATTTTTTTGATTATTTAGAAATAAATGAATATTATAATAAACTTTATAATACTATTAAAAATCTATTATTTAATATAATTCAAAATCAGGAAATAATAAATAAAATACTTGAAAGTGAAAATTTTAAATTTGGTAAAAAGAATAAACAAGATATAATTGATGCTTTAACTCACAAACTTTTTGAAGAAGAATTTGAAAAATATAAACCTCAAAGATTATATTATAGTAGAAAACTAAATAAAGGAGTCTAAAATGAAGTATTATTTAGCACTTGATCAAAAAAGATCAAAAATGAATGATAAAAGTGATAGATTTAAGTTAATTGATTTAGAAAAAATTATGGGAATAAAAATTGATTCTATTGATGGAATTTTAAATTTTACTTCTACATTTTTAAATCAAAACAAATTATTTGAATTTCTTATTAAAAATAATTATTTAAATCTAGAAGATACCTCTAAAAACTTTTGTATTTGTTATAAAAGTCCTAAAAAAAATGATATTCCAGGTAAATGGACAAAATGTGGTAAAAGTTTAAAAGGACATAGTGATGTATTATTTGGAAGTGATAATGAATTATGTAATCCAAGCATATTATTAAATCATTTATTAGGTATGCAAATTAATAATTTAAATTTTACCACATATGATTCTTTAAATAAAAAAGATAAAATAAATGTAAATGTCTTAATATTAATTGCAAAAGAATTAATTAATAATGAATTCTATAAATATGATGATGTTTTAGAAAGTGCCTATGGCTTGTTAAATTATGCTAATAATATTAAAAATAACAATTTTGTAGATAATAAATATTATTATAAATATGTCGCTCTTTTAGTAGAACATTTATCATTTAAATATGATAAATTTGATGTTGATAAAGTAAACCCTTTAAAAAATAAAGAAGGTAAAACATATATAAAACGAAGACATATATTTGAATTTGTATTATTTTTAGTTCATATTGAAAATGAACTTATTAGTATTGAACAATCTAAAGATAATACTTTAAAGGAAAATAATAATAAATATGATAATCAAGAAAATATGCAACTAACATTTTTTTAAAATTTCACATTTTGTGAAGTTTTTTTTTATATTTTGTGTTATTATATAAATGATAGAAAGGGTATAAAAATGAATAATGAACAAAATAATTTAAATAATAAAATAGTTAATAATGTTGAAACAGATAATTTAGATTTTACTCCTCCACTTGTACCAAATCAAAATATTCAAAAGTATACTCCAGAACCAGTTAAGAAAAAAAGTATTATTTCAATAATATTTTCGGTGCTTGGATTTATTATAATTATTGGTCTTCTTGTAGTTGCTTTCTATTATTTATTTGTATTTAATAAAAATGGTGATGAAAACTTTAAAAATACAGTAGATAGTATTTATAATTATATAAATATTGCTTATGAAAAAGGAAAGCAATTTACTAATATTAACTATACAAATAATATTGTTTCAGTTACAGCAAATTTAAACATAGAAAAAGAAAGCACACAAGATAATAAATTATTAATAAATTTTGAATATGATTTAGATTATCCAAATGAAAAAATCGTATTTGCTACTTCAACATATAATAACAATAATGAAATAAGTAATCTAATATATAATTATGAAAATACTTCTTCTTATATATTACTTAAAAAAGCATATAATAATCCCATTTTATATGAAGAAAATAATTTATTTAAGACAAAAAGTAGTCAACTAGTTACTTATGAAGATTATTATTATCTTATTTCTACCACTAAAGATTATTTTTTAAACAGTGTTAATAAAGATGATTTTGATGTAGTATTTGATATTAGAAAAGAAAATAATAAATATATTTTTCAAAAAAAAGTTACTTATTTAATTCAAAATACAGTATTTGATAATTTAATTGATAAAATAGTTGAAAAAATTCAAAGCGACGAAAAATATATGCAAATACTATATAATATTTTAAATAAATATTATGATTATCCAAATGGTTATAGTATGGATGATGTAAATGAATTAATTAAAAAAACAAGAAATGATTTAATTAGAGAATACGATGGTAATGTTGGTATAAATGTTTATACTGATGTTTTAGGAAAAAATATAAAGAAAATAGAATTATCTCATGAAGGAAATAAATTATTTTATTATAATAATGGCAAAATAGAAATTAATATAAAAAACTATAAAATTAGCTATGAAAATAAAATATTAAATATCTATAATGAAGATAATTTAATCCAAACAATTAATATTAATTCTTTTAATAATAATGAAATAAATCTAGAATTTCAAAAAAATAATTATTTTAATAAGTTAAATATCATTGTTAACAATAATATTAATATAATTTATGAAACAGATAGTTTAATTATAAATACTTTAATCGAAAATAAAAATAATAATGTTTATGATTATATAATAAATTATGAAGATGGTATTGATAAATATAAATTATATGGGCATATTAATATAAATGATAATGGCAAAATAACGTTGTTTGATAAGAGTAATGCTATAGCAAAAGAAAATTTATCATATAACGATCAAATGCTAGTTAAAGAGCATTATATGAATGTAACAAAGCAAATTAAATCTTTTCTAAATATTCAAGATATAACTAATAGTAATAATAGTTAAACAAATAAGTAATTTATCACTTATTTGTTTTTTTATGAAATTAAAAAGACTGTTATATTAACAGTCCATTGAATTAAAAATTAGCATTTTTTTAATAATTTTTTATAACCTAGTATCATTCCTACACCAGCTATTGATAATACACTAATAATTAATGGTAAATTAATATCAGCAGTATCTGGTGGTAATTCAACTATTTCTTTGAATGTTGCACTAATATTTACATCTGATTTAATAACAAATTTTCCATTAGTTACAACAACTTCTTTGCCATCACTATCTATAACTTTAAATGTATCTAATTCATATCCATTATTTGGTGTTATATTAATAGTTACTTCACTATCACTAGGATAAGCATTTTTTTGTACTGAAATAAAACCATTTTCAGAATCAGTTACAGTTATAAAGAATACTTCTTTATTTTCTGAATAGATAGTACCATTATTAACTAAATTTCCTTCACCAGTTAAATTATAATCACCTTCAAACTTTAATGAACTACTTTCCGGTATAGTTAGAGTTGCATCTTTACTTATAGTAATTTTTTTACTTTCAGGTACAACTAAATCATTTGGTAATGTTGTATCTTTATTAATTACTATATTATCATAACCATTTTGGACAGCATCTTCTAAACTAGTATGATATACACTAGTATTTCCATCTGTTGATTTAATTGGGAATAATATTTCATATGAAACTTTTATAAATTCAACTTTTGTTGGTTCTTCAACATTTGGATTTTTATCTGACCATACCATCCACCAATCAAGGTTATTATACATGAAGAATCTATAATTTTCTCCATATTTTAACTCTGATTCATCAATAAGACCTAATTTATTCATTAAATCTTGCTTAATGCTGGTGGTGCCATCACCATTACTATCACTTTGTTTCCAAGTAGTTCCATCAAAGTATAGAATACCTACACCATGAATCCATACTGTTTCATTACTACTTAAATCATCTTCACCAATTCTATCTAATATTGCTGTTTTAATTTCATTAACAGTTTTAGTATCTGTATGATAGAAATAATAATTTTCTTTATATACCGGAGTATTTCCAGTATTTGGTGATATTCCTAAATAAAATACGCCAAGTTTTCCACCAACTCCAGGTTTTTGATTTAAAATGGTATTAATAGAATCTTCATTTACAACTAAAGATACTTTAAGATTATTTACATCATTTTCAGCATCATATGTTTTTGTAAAAGTAGTAAGTCCTCCCAAACCATCATTTGCAGTAATACTGCTAGTTAAATCAGTTGCATTTACTTTACCAATAAAAATAATTGATATAGCAACCAAAACTACAAGTTTTTTGTATGCATTTTTCATTTTTTACTCGTATAATCAATCTTATAGAAATATTAATCTATTTGATTGATCCCTTTCTAT
>JBJFGY010000126.1:0-4342 GCA_051893155.1 Bacilli bacterium | reverse complement strand
TAAACTAATCAAAAATATTTAAAAATTTTTCATAAAAAACCTAAACTCAAATTTTAATTAAATTGACAACTATATTTTTAAATGATAAAATTAACTAAGAAAAGAGGAAAATATGGAATTAAAAGGTAGTAGAACTGAAAAAAATTTAATGACTGCTTTTTCTGGTGAAAGCCAAGCTAGAAATAAATACACCTTTTATGCTTCAAAAGCAAGAAAAGATGGTTATGAACAAATAGCAGAAATTTTTGAGCAAACAGCTAATAATGAAAAAGAGCATGCTAAATTATGGTTTAAAGCTTTAAATAATGGTGATATACCATCTACATTAGATAATCTTAAAGATGCCGCAAATGGTGAAAATTATGAATGGACACAAATGTATAAAAGTTTTGCTGAAGTTGCAAAGGAAGAGGGATTTAATGATATTTCCAAACTCTTTGAAATGGTAGCGGATATTGAGAAACATCATGAGGAAAGATATTTAAAATTAGTTGATAACATTGAAGATGATAAAGTATTTCATAAAGGTGAAGAAGTTATTTGGATATGTAGAAATTGTGGCCATGTATATTATGGAAAAGATGCTTTAAAGGTTTGTCCTGTATGTAAACATCCAGAATCATTTATGGAATTAAAAAATACAAATTATTAATTATACAATGAATTATTATAAGTAGTTTAAAAAAATCTAGAGATTAATACATTTGCTGGAAGTATTAAAAAAAATTAAATGAAATTCAAATAATGAGTATAAATCGTTAATTACGTTATAATTTAGAGATTGAATTAACCTTCATAAAGTAGGGTGGTACCGCGATAAAATATTGCCCCTATATTATGGGGGTTTTTATAAAATAAGGAGGAGAAATGGAAAAAATTAAAAATGAAATATTACATGATATTGAATGTGTTCAAACATTAAATGATTTAAATAATTTAAAAGTAAAGTACCTTGGGAAAAAAGGTATTATTATAATCTTACAAGCTGGTATAAAAGATGCTGAAAATAAAAAAGAATATGGTATGAAGATAAATGATTTAAAAAATTATTTTCAAACTTTATTTGATAGTAAACAAGAAGAAATTAATACTGCAGTTTTAAATGAAAAATTAAAAAAAGAAGCTATAGATATTAGTTTACCTGGAACTAGTATTATTATGGGAGCGCCAAATATATTAGAAAAAACTTCAGAAATTGTTGAAAATTTGTTTATATCTTTAGGCTTTGATGTAATGGATGGTCCTGAAATAGAGGAAGATAAATATAATTTTGAATTATTAAATATACCAAAAGGTCATCCTGCAAGAGATGCACAAGATACATTTTATATTAAGGATGAAGATATTCTTTTAAGAAGTCAAACATCACCGATGCAAGCAAGAGTTATGCTTGATGGTAAAGGTGAAAAACCAATTAGAATGATATGTCCTGGAAAAACATATCGAAGGGATGATGATGATGCAACTCATTCACATCAATTTATGCAAATTGAAGGGTTAGTTGTTGATAAAGAAATTAGCTTATCTGATCTTAAGGGTATATTTGATATACTTGCAAAAGAACTATTTGGTCCAGGATGTAATGTTAGATTTAGACCAAGTTACTACCAATTTACTGAGCCTTCTGTAGAAGCCGATATTAGTTGTTTTGCATGCCATGGTAAGGGATGCTCTTTATGTAAAAATACCGGATGGATTACTGTTGCTGGGGCTGGAATCGTTCATCCAAATGTTTTAAAAAATTGCGGTTATGATCCACAAAAATGGACTGGTTTTGCATTTGGCTTTGGAGCAGAAAGACTAGCAATGCTTAAATATAATATAAATGATATAAGAACATTTTATACAAATGATTTAAGAGAAACAACAATATTTGATAGAAAGGAAAGTAATTAATATGATAAGTTTAAATTGGGTTAAAGATTATATTAATTTAGATGGAATAGATTTAAAAGAATTGGCTGTTAAAGTTACAAAAGCAGGAATAAATGTTGAAAATGTTATAACAAATCATATTGATAATTTAGTAGTTGGAAGAGTATTAGAATGTGTAAATCATCCAAATAGTGATCATTTACATATTTGTAAAGTTGATGTTGGTACTGAAGTTTTACAAATTGTTTGTGGAGCTCCAAATGTAAAAGAAAACATTAAAGTAATTGTTGCTTTAATTGGTGCAGTTTTACCTGGTAATTTTGAAATAAAAAAGAGTGTTATTCGTGGTATTGAATCAAATGGAATGCTTTGCTCATTATCTGAACTGGCACTTGAAGAAAATACTCCAGAAAATTACGCAAAAGGAATATACATTTTACCAAATGATATTGAAATTGGCTCTGATCCTCTAAGTTATTTTGGAATTGATGATACAATATATGATTTAGATGTACATAAACATAGAAATAATGATTGTTATTATCATATAGGATTTGCTTACGAAATTGCTTCAATATTAAATAAAAAAGTTAAATTACCTAAACTTAATTATAATGAAATAGAAGATAATATAAATAATCATTTTTCATTAAAAGTTGATACTAATAAATGTACATATTATTTAGCAAAAATGGTTACAGGAGTTAAAATATGTGAGTCACCAAAATTTATTCAAAATAGACTAATTAGTGCAGGTATGAGGCCAATTAATAATGTAGTTGATATTTCAAATTATGTTATGCTTGAATATGGTCAACCATTACATTTTTTTGATAAAGATAAATTAGGTGATAAAATTGTTGTAAGAAATGCAAATGAATCTGAAAAAATAATTACATTAGATAATAAAATGCGAATATTAAATGAAAAAGATATTATAATAACAGATGGTAAAAATCCAGTTTGTATAGCAGGTGTAATGGGTGGATTAAATACAGATATTGATGAAAATACTTCAACAATATTGATTGAAAGTGCAATTTTTGATTCTGTTTCTATAAGAAATACGGCTTCAAGATTAGAATTAAAAAGTGAAGCTTCAATAAGATATGGTAAGGGACTTAATTATGAATATACTAAAGATGCTATAAATCGAGCTTGTCATCTTCTTGAAAAATATGCTGATGCAAAAGTATTAAGCGGTATTGTTTGTTATGATAATGTAGATAAAAAGGAAAAAATAGTATCATTTTATCCAGAAGACGTTAATAAAATGTTAGGAATTGAAATTAGTAAAGAAGATATGGCTGATGAACTTGATAGATTAATGTTTGATTATGAATTTACTGATGGTAAATTTATAGTAACAATTCCAAATCGTAGATTAGATATAGATCCATTTGTAAATGATATAGCGGAAGAAATTGGTCGTTTATATGGTTATGAAAATTTAGATTCATCACTACCAAAAGGCGTATATAAAAAAGGTGGATATATTGGAGATGTTAAATATAAAAAAATGGTATCATTTAGATTAAGAAGTTTAGGTCTTAATGAATGCAAAACATATACTTTAGTATCACCAACAATGGCAAAATTATTTAATTATGAAAATAAAGAAAAGGTTATATTACCAAATCCAATGAGCACTGATAAAAGCGTCGTTAGAACAACTTTAATTCCATCTTTGTTAAATGTATATGATTATAATAATGCAAGAAAAGTAAGTGATATATTATTATATGAAATTAGTAAAACATATGATGTAACTTATAATGAAGATATAAAAATAGCAATACTTATGAAAGGCAATTATATATATAATAATTGGCAAAATTCTTATATAAAATGTGATTTTTATACTATAAAAGGTATTGTTCAAAATTTGTTAGATTATTTAGGATTAAAAAATCGATATTATTTTGAAAAAACAAATATAAAAGATTTACACCCAGGAATAAGTGCAAATATTATTGTGGATAAGCAAATTGTAGGAATTATTGGCAAAATAAATCCTACTATAAATAAAGATGATATCTATGTATGTGAAATATCATTAAATAAATTGATAAAAGATAATATTAAACCACTAAAATATAAGGAAGCAAGTAAATACCCAGAAATTGAAAAAGATGTGGCATTTATTGTTAAAAAAGATATTACTTCAGAAACAATATCTAATCAAATAAAAAAATCTGGTGGAAAACTTTTATCAAAGATTAATGTATTTGATTTATATAATGGGGAAAATATTAATATTGATGAAAAAAGTATAGCATTTAAATTAACATTTAGTGATAATGATAGAACATTAACTGAAAAAGAAGTAATGGAAATATTTGAAAAGATTATTAATGATGTCACAAATAATTTAGATGCAAAATTAAGAAGTTAAAAAAACTTCTTTTTTTAAGCGTAAATAAAATTGAAAGTTCCCGATTTGAGATAAAAACAAGAAAAAAATGAA
>JBJFGY010000125.1:0-4418 GCA_051893155.1 Bacilli bacterium | reverse complement strand
AACAATTTTTTGTAAAACATGTAATTATTAATTGCAAATAAAAATAAAATATAATATACTTAATATAGATAGGAGGATTATAAATGAAAATATTATTAGTTGTTTTAGCAGTTTTAATTGTACTATGTATTATATATATTATAAGTACTAGAAATGCATTAGTAGTTTTAAGAAATAAGGTAAAAGATCAATTTAGTCAAATTGATATCCAATTAAAAAGACGTTTTGATTTAATACCTAATTTAGTGGAAACTGTAAAAGGTTATGCTAAACATGAAAAGACTACTTTAGAAGAAGTAATTCAAGCTAGAAATACATATTTATCTGCAGGAAATACTGAAGAAAAACTTAATGCTGATAAAAAGTTAAATGGTGCAATTAATAAATTATTTGCTTTAGCAGAAAGTTATCCAGAATTAAAAGCAAATGAAAATTTTGTATCTTTACAAAAAGAACTAAGTGAAACAGAAAGTAAAATAACTTATGCAAGACAATTTTATAATGACTCTGTTTTAGCTTTAAATAACAAAATTGATTTGTTTCCTAGTAGTATTGTAGCAAAAATGTTTCATTTTGAAAAAGAAAAATTCTTCGAAGCAAATGAAGAAGAAAGAAAAAACGTTGAAGTTAAGTTTTAGGGCATTTAATTAATGCCTTTTTTAATAAGAGGTTATATGAAAAACAAAAATTTATTATTAATGATTTTATTATTTATTATTTTAATGCCAATAACGGTATTTGCTAAAAATAATATTTATTCAAAAGATGCTAAAATATATATTGATCAAAGTGGTAATGCTCAAGTTACTGAAAACTGGGATGTAAAGGGTGAAGATGGAACCGAGTGGTATATTCCCCTTACTAATCTTGGTAAAAGTGAAATTAGTAATTTTACAGTTCAAATGGATGGTACTCCTTTAAAATTTAAAACTTGGAATATAAATGAAAGTCTAAATGAAAAAGCTGGATATTATGGCTACAATTATATATCAAATGGAGTAGAACTATGTTTTGGAAAAACAGACTTTAAAAGACATACATTTGTAATTAAATATACTATATCAAATTTTGTATTTACTACAAATGATGCAGATGTAATAAGTTGGCGAATATTTGAATATCAGAATAACAAAACAGAATGGACAAATTTTACTGCACAAATATCAAGTTATTACAGTTTTCCAGATACATTAGATGTTTGGGGATATGGTTATAAAGGATATGCATATGTAAAAGATGGTATAATTCAAATGTCTAATGAAGGAGCAATGGGAACAAACTATGTAGTACTTCTTGCAAAATTTCCTAAAGGAACATTTAATACTAGTACTTCGTATAATGAGTATCAAACATTTGATGATGTTTATCAAAAAAATGAAGAGGGTTCTTATGAACATAATTATGATGAAGATAATAAAAACTTGTTAGAAAAAATAATTAACTTTATATTTAATGCTATAGATATATTGTTCCTTCCTATAATATTTATCATTGTAATTTTTTGTTCAACTAAATCGAAATATGGATATAAAAATAACAAAAAAATTAATATGAAAGAAATACCAATGTTTAGAGATATACCATGTAATAAAGATATATATTATGCAAACACATTACTTTATTTAAATAATATTGATTATAAAGAAGCTAATATTATAGGGGCAATTATATTAAAATGGATTAAAGAAGATAAAATTGCTTTTATTAAAAAAGAAAAAAGTTTAAATAAAGAAGAATCTGTTTTAGACTTAACTAAAAATCCTATATTTGATAATGAATTTGAACAAAAATTATTTGATATAATGTATAAAGCTTCAAACGATGGATATTTAGAAAATAAAGAACTTGAAAAGTGGTGTAAAAATAATTATTCAAAGTTTTTTGATCTTTTTAAAGATAAGATTAATAGTGAGATTAATAAATTAACTATTGAAGGAAAAATAAATAAAAGATCAAATAAAAAAGAATGTAAAAGCAAAAATGTTATGAATGATGAAATATATGAAGATAGTGTAAAATTATATGGATTAAAGAAATTTTTAGTGGAATTTTCACAAATAAATACAAAAGAAACTATTGAAGTAAAATTATGGGATGAATATTTAATGTTTGCATATCTTTTTGGTATTGCAGATAAAGTATCCAAACAACTAAAAAATTTATATCCTGAATATATGACCCAAGCTTTAGAAAATAATAATTTAGATTTTGACACAATTATATTTATTAATAGTATTTCTTCACGAAGCGTAAGTGCTGCCTCAAGTGCAAGAAGCGCCGCTCAAAGTTATTCTTCGGGTGGTGGAGGATTTTCATCCGGCGGAGGAGGCGGAGGTTCCTTCGGTGGAGGAGGCTCATTTGGTGGCGGTGGAAGCCGTTAAAAAATGAGGTTATATATAAAAAAGAAAAAACGTTGAAGTTAAGTTTTAGGGCATTTAATTAATGCCTTTTTTAATAAGAGGTTATATGAAAAACAAAAATTTATTATTAATGATTTTATTATTTATTATTTTAATGCCAATAACGGTATTTGCTAAAAATAATATTTATTCAAAAGATGCTAAAATATATATTGATCAAAGTGGTAATGCCCAAGTTACTGAAAACTGGGATGTAAAAGGAGAAGATGGAACCGAGTGGTTTATTCCCCTTACTAATCTTGGTAAAAGTACAATAAGTAATTTTACCGTTGAAATGGATGGTACTCCTTTAAAATTAAAAGCTTGGAATATAAATGAAAGTCTAAATGAAAAAGCGGGTTATTATGGTTATAATTATATATCAAATGGAGTAGAGTTATGTTTTGGAAAAACAGACTTTAAAAGACATACATTTGTAATTAAATATACCATATCAAATTTTGTATTTACTACAAATGATGCAGATGTAATAAGCTGGCGAATATTTGAATATCAAAATGAGAAAACTAAATGGAGAAATTTTACTGCACAAATAGCAAGTTATTATAGTTTTCCAGATACATTAGATGTTTGGGGATATGGTTATAAAGGATATGCTTATGTAAAAGATGGCATAATTCAAATGTCTAATAAAGGAGCAATGGGAACAAACTATGTAGTACTTCTTGCAAAATTTCCTAAAGGAACATTTAATACAAGCGCTTCATATAATGAGTATCAAACATTTGATGATATTTATCAAAAAAATGAAGAAGATTCATTTGAATATAATTATGATAAAAATATATTTATAAAATTAATAACATCTCCAACATTTATATTTTTTGTAGTATATTTTGTTGTATCAATAATAGTAGTATATTTATATATAAAATTTGATAATAAGGTCAAAAAAAATTATTTAACATACGGATTTTTAAATAATAAAAAAATTAAAATGAAAGAAGTTCCAATATATAGAGAAATACCTTGTAATAAAGATATATATTATGCTAATACATTACTTTATTTAATTAATTATGATTATAAAGAATCAAATATTATAGGGGCAATTATTTTAAAATGGGTTAAAGAAGATAAAATAGAATTTATTAAAAAAAATGATAAAGAATTTATTTTAAATTTAAAGAAAAATCCAGTATTTGATAATGAATTTGAAAGAAAATTATTTAATATGATGTATAAAGCTTCAAAAGATGGATATTTAGAGGTATATGAACTTGAAAAATGGTGTGATAAAAATTCTATTAAATTTTTAAATATACTAAAAAAAGAAGTAAATAATAATATTAGTAAACTAATTACTGAAAATAAAATTTTTAAAAATAATGGAAAACAAAACAAATACATTATGAATGATGAATTATATGAAGAATGTATAAAATTATGTGGTTTGAAAAAATTTTTACTAGAATTTTCAGAAATTGGTATGAAAGAAACCGTTGAAGTAAAAATTTGGGATGAATATTTAATGTTTGCATATATTTATGGCATTGCAGATAAAGTATCTAAACAACTAAAAAATTTGTATCCAGATTGTTTAAAAGAATATAATTTTGATTTTGGTACATTAAATTTTATTGATTGTGTATGTACTATTAGTTCAAATCATATATCTTTTGCCAAAAATAGGTATAATACTTATTCATCTAGTTCAAGTAGTGGCTATTCCTCTGGAGGAGGCGGATTTTCTTCTGGTGGTGGAGGTGGAGGTTCCTTCGGTGGTGGAGGATCATCAGGTGGCGGCGGAAGCCGTTAAAAACAAAAAAGTGCAGAAATTGCACTTTTTTATTTATTTTTTTTTAAAATGTGGTATACTTAAAGAGTATTTAGTAAAAGTTTTGTCTCCTTAGCTCAGTTGGTAGAGCAACTGACTCTTAATCAGTGGGTCTAGGGTTCGAATCCCTAAGGGGACACCATTTAAAAAATAAGTTCTTTTTAGAACTTTTTTATTTGTTTGGATGAAATCCAAACGAATAAAACCACGTGCTATGCACG
>JBJFGY010000124.1:0-21522 GCA_051893155.1 Bacilli bacterium | reverse complement strand
TATTAACAATCTCTAATTTTTTTATGTCAAGAATTATTTTTACCTAAACTCAAAAAAAGTTAAAAAAATATTTAATAAAAAAAGTATAGAAAAATCTATACTAATTCTAACTTAACTTCTAAAGCATCATCGCCACGGCGTTCTTTTAATTTAATTATTCTTGTATAACCACCATCACGATTTTCATATCTTTTTGCAAGATCATTAAATACTTTTTGAACTACTTCATTATCATTATGTAAAAATGCAAGGGCTTTTCTACGTGAAACTAAAGATCCGTCTTTACCATAAGAAATCATTTTATCAACAAATTTTCTAACTTCTTTAGCTCTAGCTTCAGTTGTTACAACACTTTCATTCATAATTACATCTTTAGTAAGTCCAGCTAAGATACTTCTTCTTATTTTATTATTTCTTCCTAATTTACGATACATGTTTTACTCCTTAAATTCTAAACCTAAATCAGCAACTTTATCAATAACTTCTTTTAAAGACTTCTTTCCTAAGTTTCTAATTTTAGTTACTTCTATTTCTTTCATATTAACTAAATCTTGTAAAGTATGAATTCCATGTCTTTTCAAACAATTATATGCTCTTACTGAAAATTCAACTTCTTCAATAGGTGTTTCAAGTGTTTTTGCTTTAGTATCAACTTGTTTTTCTTGCATTATACTGGCAAAATTACTAATACTATTTAAATCAGCAATAATTGCAAAATGATCAACTAAAATTTTAGCAGATAATGCCATTGCTTCTTCTGGTGTCATACTTCCATTAGTTGTTATTTCCATAACAAGTTTATCATAAGTTTCATCTTGACCAACTCTTGTATCAAGAACTTCATATTTTACAAGTTCAATAGGTGAATAATTTGAATCTACTGGAATAATACCAACTTTAGCATCTTTTAATAAAGCTTTGTTAGTTTTTGCTTCAACATAACCACGGCCATTTGATACAGTAAGTTCCATATCAATTTTTCCACCTTTAACAAGATTACAAATTACTAAATCTTGATTAATTATATCTACATCGGCATCCTTTTCAATCATACCAGCAGTTACTGGTCCTTCAGTTGATGCGGATAATTTGATGGTTTTAAAACCATCAACATGACATTTTACAACTAATTTTTTTACATTTAAAACAATTTGTGTAACATCTTCGATAATACCATCTATTTTTTGAAATTCATGCATTACACCATCAATTTTAATTGAAACAACACTACTTCCTGGTAAACTAGAAAGTAATACTCTTCTTAAAGCATTTCCAATAGTAGTACCAAAACCTCTTTCAAGTGGTTCTAGTTCAAATTTACCATAATTACTACTTTCATTATATTCACTGATTTTGTATTCTGGCTTTTCAAATTTTATCATAATTACCCTCCCTTTTATTAATTTCTAGGTCTTTTTGGTGGTCTACATCCATTATGAGGTACTGGAGTTTCATCAGTAATACTTGTAATTTCAAGACCTGCTGTTTGTATACTACGAATAGCATTTTCTCTTCCTGGACCTAAACCTTTAACATAAACATCTACTTTTACAACACCTTGATCTTTTGCAGCACTAGCAGCAGCTTCAGCAGCAAGACCAGCAGCAAAAGGGGTTTTCTTTTTACTACCTTTATATCCAATTCTTCCAGCTGATGACCAACTAATTGCATTACCATCATGATCACAAATTGTTACTATCGTATTATTATATGTAGCATGAATATGTGCTTCAGCTTCAGTAACAGTAATTTTATTTTTCTTTTTTCTTCTATTATATGCCATATATTCTCACCTACTTTGAAACCTTTTTCTTATTAGCAACTACTTTTCCTCTACCTTTTCTAGTATGGGCGTTGCGATTTGTTCTTTGACCTCTTACAGGAAGACCTTTTTTATGTCTAATTCCTTGATAAGAATTCATTTCCATTTTATTTTTAATATTCATTTGAACTTCACGACGTAAATCACCTTCAGTTGTAACTTTTTCTACTTCTTTACGAAGTGCAGAAATTTCTTCTTCTGTTAAATCTTTAATTTTTTTTGTTTCATCAACTTTTGCATTTTTGCAAATAGTTTTACCTAAATTACGACCAATACCATAAATAGCTGTAAGGCCAATCCATGTTTGCTTTTCATTAGGTAATTCAATATTTTTAATTCTAGCCATTTTTTTCTCCTATCCTTGAACTTGTTTATGTTTAGGGTTACTACATATAACCATAACTTTTCCTTTTCTTCTTATAACTTTACATTTTTTACATATTTTTTTTACAGATGGTCTAACTTTCATAATTCCTCCTATCTTTTATTCCATGTAATTATCCCACGTGTTAAATCATAAGGTGAAAGTTCTACTGTAACGGTATCACCTGGTAAGATACGTATCATATTGATGCGCATTTTACCAGAAACGTAGGCTTTTACAGTATGTCCATTAGGTAGTTCAACTAAATAATCACTACCCTTTAAAACTTCAATAACTTTCCCTTCCACTTCTATTTTATCATTTTTTTTGCTTGCCATATTTTTATCACTCTCCCGTTAATAATTCATATCCATTTTTGGTAACAACAATTGTATGTTCAAAATGAGCACTTGGCATGCCATCAACCGTGTTAACAGTCCAATCATTATCATCTAAATAAACATCTTTTTTACCTAAATTAAGCATTGGTTCAATACATATTGTCATTCCTTCCTTAAGGATAACTGTCGATTTTGTATAAAAGTTTGGAACATTAGGATCTTCATGTATTGAAGTTCCTATACCATGACCAACTAATTCCTCAACCACAGAAAGACCATTTAAATGTGCATAATCTTCTATAGCTTTACTTACCTGATTTAACTTAACACCTGCTTTAACATGTTTTAAGCCTTCATATAATGCATTTTTAGTATCTTCAACTAATTTAACTATATTTTCTGGAGCATTTCCAACAATATATGTATTTGCACTATCACTTTCATACCCTTTAAACCTAACCGTAATATCAATAGATACGACATCACCATTTTTAATTTTTCGGTTTGAAGGTATACCATGAACAACTTCGTCATTTATAGATATGCAGATACTTTTAGGAAATCCCTCATAATTTAAACTTGAAGGTATCCCACCATGACTTCTGATAAATTTATCAGCAATATTATTTAATTCATTAGTAGTAATGCCTGGCTTTAGTGCCTTCTTTAATTCCTGATGAGTTAAATAATTAATATGTCCAGCTTCTTTCATAATGTCAATTTCTCTTTGACTTTTAATACTAATCACTAACTATCTCCTTAAGTTTGATTGATAATAATTCAAAATTATTATCTACATCAATCTTAACAACCTTATTTTTTTGTTCATAAAAATTAAGTATTGGTAAAGTAGAATTTATATATGTTTCAAATCTGTTATTAAAACTTTCTTCATTATCATCACTTCTTTTAGAAAGTACTTCATTACATATATCACAATATCCATCATTAATTGGTTTAAAACCATCAAAATATATATTATAACCTTTTCCACATTTTGGACAAGTCATTCTACCTAAAGTCCTTTTTAATGCAAGAGACTTATCAATATTTAAATATATTACTATATAGTTTTCAATGTTTAATTCTTTAAATAAATTATCAAGAGAATATGCTTGATTAATAGTACGGGGAAATCCATCAAGTATAAAATTTTTATTAATATTTGCTAATTTTTTTTCAATTAATTTTATCATTAAATTATCATCTACGAGATTTCCCTTCTCAATAATACTCTTTATTTCATTACCAAGGCTATTTTGAGAAGCAATTTCACTTCGCAAAATAGCCCCAGTAGAAATGTGTTCATAGTTATATTGATTTTTTAGAATCTCACTACATGTACCTTTTCCAGCAGCGGGAGGCGCTAAAAAAATAACATTTTTCATCTTAATCTCTTTCTTTTTGAAGCATAGCTTCTACTTACTAAACTACTTTCAATTTGTTTATATGTTTCAATAGCAACACCAACAACAATTAATATTCCTGTACCACCAATTGTTACATAAGATGGTAAAGATGTAAATTTAGAAAGCAAAATTGGTAGTCCTGCTAAAATAACAAGAAATAATGCACCTACAAATGTAAGTTTTGAAAGTGAATTACTAATATAATTTGAAGTATCACTTCCTGGCCTTACACCAGGTATATATCCACCATTATTATTAAGATTTTTACTCATTTCATCAGGATTCATAACTAAAAATGTATAGAAGTATGCAAATACTACTATTAACACTAAATATAGTATAAAACCTGTATTAGAAGTGTAATAAATATATTTATTTACAAAATCGATAGCACTTTGCTTTCCTATTAAAGTAACAATTGTCGATGGAATCGTTGTTACAATTGAAGCAAAAATAACTGGTATAACACTTGCTGAATTTATTTTTAATGGTAAATAATTTGTTGTATTTCCATATGCAGATGTTGTTCTATTTGAATATTGAATAGGTATTCTTCTTTCTGCAAGTTGTACCCAAATAATTCCAACAATAACAATTATATATACTAGTACAAATAAGGCAAATAATGTTATTCCAACAGATCTAGTAAATTCTCCAAGTACTAAAGAAGTAAATGCACCTTTAAAAATATTTGGCATACTTTGAATAATACCAGCCATTATTAACATTGATTGACCATTTCCAATTCCTTTTGTAGTGATTTGATCACCCATCCACATACAAAATGATGTACCAGCAACCATAACAAGAGTTGTTTTTATAATGCCCATTGCATCCAAACCTTTCATATAAAAAGCTGTTAAAGCATATGCTTGTAAGAACGCAATAACAATTCCTAAGTATCTAGTAATTTTATTAATTTTTTGTCTACCAGTATAACCTTGTTCTTTAAGATCTTTAAAGTAAGGTATAATATCCATTTGTAAAATTTCGGTAATAATAGATGCCGTAATGTAAGGCGAAACACCTAGTGCAAATATAGAAAAGTTTGATAGACCTCCACCACTCATTACGTTAAATATTTCTAGAAAACCTAGTTCTTCATATACAGCCGATGCCCATGGAATAGTTATATTTGTTCCTAAACAAAATATTCCAAGACACATCATTGTAAAATAGATTTTTTTTCTTAAGTCTTTGTTACTTTTTTTAAAAAATCCTGAAAAACCATGAAACATCTAAATCACCTCTGCTTTACCACCAGCATCATTAATTTTAGTAACAGCTGCACTAGTAAAACGATGTGCTTTAATAGTTAATTTTTTATCTAAATTACCATTACCTAAAATTTTAACTCCATTTAATTCTTTTTTAAGTATTTTTCTTTCAAATAATATTTCAGGAGTTACAACATCGCCATCATTAAAGAATTTATTTAAATCAGATAAATTAATTGTGGCATATCTAACTGCAAAGTTTTTGTTATTAAAACCTCTTTTTGGAATTCTTCTATATAATGGTGATTGTCCTCCTTGAAACCATGGTTTAATAGACGCACCACTTCTTGACTTTTGACCATTTTCACCACGAGTTGATGTTTTACCCATTCCACTTCCTGGACCTCTACCAACCCTTTTTTTAGCTTTAAGTTCATTAGTTTTTGGTAAATTTTCTAATTTCATTATAATTCCTCAACTTTCTTTCCTCTAAGTTCAGCGATATGTTCTTTAGTTTTTTGCATTGTTAGAGCTCCTAAAGTAGCTTTTGCTACATTAACTTGAGTATTACTTCCTAAAGATTTGGCAACAATATCTTTTACACCAGCAAGTTCTAATACTGCTCTTGCTGCACCACCAGCTATAATTCCACGACCTTCTTTAGCAGGCTTTAGTAATACTACAGCTCTTCCAACTTTATAAGTTGCTTCATGAGGAATTGTACGATTGTCAACAAGGGAAATTTTTACAACATTTTTATTAGCAGCTTGTAATGCTTTTTTAATAGCTTCAGGGACTTCATTGGCTTTTCCAGTACCAATACCGATTAAACCTTTACGATTACCTACAGCTACTGTTGCACTAAAACGAAAATGTCTTCCTCCTTGAGTAACTTTTGTAACTCTACCTATATTAATTACTTTTTCCTCTAGTAAATTATTCTTTTTATTTTCAAATTCTTTTGCCATAATGCCTCCTTAAAATTCTAATCCAGCTTCTCTTGCAGCTTCAGCAAGGGCAGCTACTCTTCCATGATATAAGAATCCACCACGGTCAAATACAACTTTTTTTATTTTTGCTTTTTTACATTTTTCTGCAATATCTTTTCCAACTATTGAAGCAGCTTCAATATTGCCACCATTTTTAAGTTTAAGTTCAAGTGAAGATGAGCTAACTAAAGTTATACCTTTTGTATCATCAATAACTTGAGCGTAAATTGCTTTATTAGATCTATATACACATAATCTTGGTGCTTCACTAGTGCCAGAAATGTTTTTTCTAACTCTTGCATGTCTTCTAATTCTAGCTTCTCTTTTTTCTTTATTATTCATAATATCATACTCCTTTACTTAGCCGCTTTCTTTCCTTCTTTACGACGAATATGTTCACCCTTATAACGAATACCCTTACCTTTATATGGTTCAGGTTCTCTTATTTTACGAACATTAGCCGCAAATTCAGAAACTTTTTGTTTATCTATTCCACTAATTTCAAGTTCAGTATTTGATGGTGAAGTAACATTTATACCTTCGGGTATTTCAACATCAACTGGATGAGAATATCCTGCAGAAACAACTATTTTTTTGCCAGAAACACTAAATCTATAACCAACACCCACAGCTTCAAGACCTTTAGTATATCCTTTACTAACACCTTCTATCATATTACTAATATTTGAATTAGTTGTTCCAGATAATACATTAGCTTGTTTAGTATCTTGAACTTTTTCAGTTAATACTTCATTATTTTCAACAACAACTTTAATTAATGGGTTTACATCAAGTGATAGTTCTCCTTTTGAACCTTTTACAGTAACTAAATTATCTTGAACTTTTACTTCTACGCCTTCTGGGATAGTAAGTTTTCTATTTCCAATTCTACTCATAATCTACTTACCAAATATAGGCAAGTACTTCACCTCCTAACCCATTTTTTCTAGCCTCTTTATCAGTCATTAAACCTTTTGAAGTAGAAATAATTGCAATTCCTAGTCCATTTAGTACTTTAGGAAGTTTATCAGCTTGTGCATAAACTCTAAGTCCTGATTTACTTACTCTTTTAAGACCAGTTATTACTCTTTCTTTTTTAGGACCATACTTAAGTGTTAAAGTCATTTTATCACCTGTAGATTTTTTTGTATATTTAAAATCTTCGATATAACCTTCATCTTTTAGAATTTGTGCAATACCTTTAGTAATCTTAGTTCCTTCAACTTCAACTTCAGTATATTTCATTTGATTTGCATTTCTTATTCTTGTTAGCATATCAGCTATTTTATCTTGTACAAACATATATATCTTCCTTTCTACCAACTAGATTTTTTAACGCCTGGAATTTGTCCTTTATTAGCAAGTTCTCTAAAGCAAATACGACATAAGCCAAATTTTCTTAGTACACCATGAGGTCTACCACATCTTTTACATCTAGTATAAGCTCTAACTTGAAATTTAGGTTTACGGTTATTTTTTACAACCATACTCTTTTTTGCCATATTTTCTCTCCTTATCCTCTAAAAGGCATTCCAAATGCTTTTAGTAAACTACGTGCTTCATCATTAGTGTTAGCTGTTGTTACAATAACAATATCCATACCTCTAATTTTTAAAACATCATCATAATTAATTTCTGGAAAAATTAATTGTTCTTTAACACCTAAAGTATAATTTCCTTTTCCATCAAAACTTTTTGGTGATACACCTCTAAAATCTCTTACACGAGGAAGTGCAATTTTAATTAACTTTTCTAAGAAAGCATACATTTTTTCACCACGAAGTGTAACTTTAACACCAATTGGTTGTCCTTCTCTTAATTTGAAACCAGCAATTGATTTGCGAGCTTTTGTAACAATAGGTTTTTGACCTGTTATTAAAGTTAAATCATTAACAGCAGCATCAATGTATTTAGAATCATGACTACCTTCGCCAACACCCATATTAATAACAATTTTTGTTATTTTAGGTACTTGCATTACAGTTGTGTAATTATATTCTTTCATTAAACTATCTTTAATTTCATCTTCATATAAAGTTTTAAAATTACTCATAACTCACCTACTTTGTTTCCTTTTTAGCAGAAGTTTTTTTCTTAGTTACTTTTTCTTCACTATTTTTTACTTCTTTAACTTTTGCTTTTTCTTCTTTATTATTAGTAATAACTTTTACATTAGATACATGAATTGGAGCTTCAACATCAAATATTCCGCCTTTGTCTTGATTAGTTCTTGGCTTTGAATGTTTTTTTACAATATTTAATCCTTCAACAACAACTTTATCTAATGTTTTGTATGTTTTAATTACTTTACCTTCTTTGCCTTTGTCTTTTCCAGCAATAATTTTAACTGTATCTCCGACTTTAACCTTCATATATCCTCCTATAAAACCTCAGGTGCTAAAGATACTATTTTGTTATATTCTTTTTCACGTAGTTCTCTTGCTACTGGGCCAAGAACTCTTGTTCCAATAGGTGATTTATCATCTTTAATAAGAACACATGCATTATCATCAAATTTAATATAACTACCATCTTTTCTTCTAACACCTTCAACTGTTCTAACAATAACAGCTTTTACTACTTTACCTTCTTTTACAGGACTATTAGGTATAGCTTTTTTTACTGTTCCGACTACAACGTCACCAATATTTGCACTTTTAACTTTACTTCCACCCATAACACGAATAACTAAAAGTTCACGTGCACCACTATTATCAGCAACTTTTAATCTACTTTCTTGCATTACCATAATTTGCCTCCTATAAAATTACAGCTTTTTCAATAACTTCAACTAATTCATATCTTTTTGATTTAGAAAGAGGTCTAGTCATTGAAATTCTAACTGTATCTCCAACTTTTGCTTCATTTTTTTCATCATGAGCAGCATATTTTTTAGAGTATTTAACTCTTTTACCATATAATGGATGCTTTTTATAAGTTTCAACTAAAACAGTAATAGTTTTGTCATTTTTATCACTAACAACTTTTCCAACTAATTCTTGTTTTCTGTTTTCCATTATTTTTCACCATCCATTTCTTTTTCTTTTAATATAGTTTTTAATCTAGCTATTTCTCTACGAAGTGTTCTTAAAACAACTGGATTATCTAAATTACCAGAAGATTGAGCCATTCTTTTTCTAAATAGTTCTTCTTTATCTTCATTAATTTTCTTTAATATATCTTTTTTTGACATTTTTCTAATTTCATTAATTTCCAAGAGTTTCACTCTCCTTCATAACAAATTTTGTTTTAATTGGTAATTTATGTGAAGCAAGTCTTAAAGCCTCTCTAGCTATTTCTTCAGAAACATCACTAACTTCAAACATAATTTTACCTTTTTTAACAACTGCTACCCACTCTTCTACGTTACCTTTACCTTTACCTTGTCTAGTTTCAAGAGGTTTTCTTGTTCTAGGCATATGTGGAAAAATATTTATATAAACTTTTCCTCCTCTTTTCATATAACGTGTCATTGCTATACGAGCAGATTCAATTTGACGAGAAGAAATCCATCCGCCTTCAATTGCCTGAAGACCATATTCACCATTAGTAAGAGTAAGATTTCCTTTTGCTTTGCCTTCGTAACTTAATCTATGACTTTTACGATATTTAGTTCTTTTTGGCATTAACATTTTTAATCTCCTCCTTCTTTACTTTTTTAGTGTTAAGAATTTCATCTTTATAGATCCATACTTTTACACCAATTTTACCATAAATAGTATTTGCTTCACTAATAGCATAATCAACATCAGCTCTTATAGTATGTAAAGGAACTGTTCCTTCTGTATATCCTTCAGTTCTAGCCATCTCAGCACCACCAAGTCTACCAGAAACAGCTGTTTTTATTCCTTTTGCACCAGCCTTCATAGTATTTCTTATAGCTCTTTTTTGAACACTTCTAAAAGGTGCTCTATTTTCAATTTGCATAGCAATATTGTCAGCTACTAATTGCGCATTTAAATCAGGATTTTTTTCTTCAACAATATTAATGTAAACATCTTCATTAACTAATTTTGATATTTTCTTTCTAAGTTTTTCAATATCTTCACCACCACGACCAATAATTACGCCTGGTCTTGCTGTATAAATTGTAAGTTCAACTTTATTTTTTCTTCTTTCAATTATTACTTTTGAAATAGATGCACTTTTAAGATTTTTTTCAATATATTCTCTTATTTTAATATCATTAATTAATTTAGTTGAATAATCTTTTTCAGCATACCATTTAGAATCCCAATCTTTATTAACTCCAATACGATATCCTATAGGATTTACTTTTTGTCCCATACTATTTAGTTTCCTCCTTATTATCAGTTACATATACAACGATATGACTTGTTCTTTTATCATGTCTGTCAACATTACCACGAGATGCAAATTGAATTCTTTTATAAATAGGTCCTGGATTAATAAAGCATTTACTAATTACTAAATCACTTTCATTAGCGCCGAAGTTATTAACAGCATTTGCAACTGCAGAATTTAAAACCTTTAAAATCAATTTACTTGCTTTTGTATTTGTATTTTCAAGTATACCTCTGGCAGTTTCTATATCTTTTCCACGTATTAAATCCATAGTCATTCTTGCAAGTCTAGGTTTAATCATTGCAGTATTATGTTTTGCGTAAGTTTCCATTTTACCTCCTATTTATTTCCTGCATGGCCAGTAAATTTACGAGTTTGTGAAAATTCTCCTAATTTATGACCTACCATCTCTTCAGTAATATAAACTGGAATAAAATCTTTACCATTATGAACTGCAATTGTATGTCCTACAAATTCAGGATAAATAGTACTTCTTCTTGACCAAGTTTTTATAACTGATTTTTTATTTTCATTATTCATTTTAACTATTTTATTGTAAATGCTTTCATCAACAAAAGCACCTTTTTTTAAACTTCTTGCCATATTTCCTCCTATTTAGTTTTCCTACTAACAATTAACTTGCTAGAAGCCTTTTTAGGTTTTCTTGTTTTAACGCCAAGAGCAGGTTTACCCCAAGGAGTCATTGGACTCTTTCTACCAATTGGAGCTCTACCTTCACCACCACCATGTGGGTGATCGTTAGGATTCATTACTGAACCTCTATTAGTTGGTCTTATTCCCATATGTCTAGTTCTACCAGCTTTACCGATGTTAACAAGATTTGCATCTTCATTACCTACAACACCAATAGTAGCTTTGCATGTATCAAGAATTTTTCTTGTTTCACCTGATTGAAGTCTTACTAAAACATATTTTCCTTCTCTACCTAATATTTGAGCAGAAGCTCCAGCACTACGACAAAGTTCAGCTCCTTTTCCAGGTTTTAATTCAATACAATGAACTAAAGTACCAACTGGAATATTTTTAAGAGGTAAAGAATTTCCAACTTTAATATCGGCATTTTCACCATTTTCAATAATAGCGCCAACTTTTAAATCTTTTGGAGCAATAATATATCTTTTTTCGCCATCTTTATAATTAATTAAAGCAATATTCGCAGTTCTATTTGGATCATATTCAATTGAAGCTACTTTTCCAGTAACACCGATTTTATCTCTTTTATAGTCAATAACACGGTATTTTCTTTTAGATCCACCACCAATATGTCTAACTGTCATTTTTCCTTGATTATTTCTACCACCAGTTTTTTTAACTTTTTTTAGTAAACCTTTAGTAGGAGTTTTGCTAGTTATTTCTTCGTTTGCAAGAGTACTCATGCCTCTTCTACCATTTGTAACTGGTTTATAATGTTTTATAGCCATAATTTCTCCTTTCTACTAAAGATCGATAGAAGAACCATCTTTTAAAGTAACAATAGCTTTTTTATAAGTTTTAGTTCTTCCTTGATACTTTCCAACTCTTCTTTTTTTAGGTTTAGTATTAAGTGTATTAACACTTGCAACTTTTACGTTAAATGCAGTTTCAACAGCATTTTTAATTTCATCTTTACTTGCATCCTTGGCTACTTTAAATGTATAAACATTTTCATTTCTTAAAGCCATTGTCTTTTCAGTAACAACTGGAGCAATTATAATATCAGAATAATGCTTCATTATTTAAGAGCCTCCTCTACCATTTTTATACTTGCTTCATCGAATACTAATTCATCTGCGTTTAGAATATCATAAACGTTAATTTCATCTGGGAATAATACAAGTACATTATTTAAATTTCTTGTAGCCATATAAAGATTTTCAGCATCTTCATTAGCTACAAATAATACTTTTCCTTCTAGTTTTAAATCTTTTAATAGTTGAACACCTGTTTTTGTTTTTAAATCATTTAATTTCAAGCTATCTACTATTAAGATTTTTTTGTCATTTAATTTTGAAGCTAAAGCGCTTTTTAATGCAAGAACTCTTTCTTTACGATTTATTTTAAAAGAATAATCTCTTGGATTTACACCTAAAGCTATTCCACCACCGCGCCATTGTGTAGCACGAATTGATCCTTGTCTTGCTCTACCAGTTCCTTTTTGTTTCCATGGTTTTCTTCCACCACCAGATACTTCAGAACGATTTTTTGTTTTTGCAGTTCCTTGTCTTGAAGAATCAAGTTGTAATCTAACCATTTTTTTCATTGCATTTTCATTAATATCAACAGACCAAATAGATGATTTTAATGTTAAATCGCCAACTTTTTCGCCTTTTAAATTATTAATACTTACTTTTGTCATTTTTATCCTCCTTTAAAAGACTACTTGTCTTCCTTTACTTCAGTAACTTCTTGATTAACTTCAGAAACAACTTCTTGAGAATCTACTACTGTTTTTTCTTCATAAGAAATTATTTCTTTAGGATTAACTTTTTTGTTACCTTTAATAGCTGTTTTAATTAAAACTAATGAATTTTTTGCTCCTGGTACATTACCACTAACTAAAATATAATTTTCGTTAGCATTAGATTCAATAATTTCAAGGTTTTGAATTGTAACAGTTTCAACACCCATATGTCCAGCTAATTTTTTTCCCTTTAATACTCTTTTTGGAAGCATCGTTCCAAGTGAACCAGGTCTTCTATGATAATGTGATCCATGGCCCATTGGTCCTCTGGATTGATTATGTCTTTTAATTACACCAGTAAATCCTTTTCCTTTAGTAGTACCTGTTACATCAACAATTTCGCCTACTGTAAAAATATCTGCTGTAATTTCATCTCCTATATTATAAGAGCCATCATAATCTCTTATTTCTTTTAAGAAGCGCTTAGGAGTTGTGTTTGCTTTTTTTGCACTTCCAATTTCTGATTTTGTTGCATTTTTTTCTTTTTTGTCAATTACGCCAAGTTGAATTGCATTATAACCATTTTTTTCAACTGTTTTAACTTGCATTACTTTATTAGGTAAAACCTCTATAACAGTAACTGGTATTAATTTACCATCTTTAGAAAAAACACTAGTCATTCCAACTTTGCGTCCTAAGATTCCTTTCATTTTTTCCTTCCTTCCTTTTTTATAATTTAATATTAATTTGTACGCCACTTGGTAAATCTAAATGAGTTAGCGCATCAACAGTTTCTTTACTTGGGTTTTTAATATCAATAAGTCTTTTGTGAGTTCTTCTTTCAAATTGCTCACGAGAGTCCTTATATTTATGAACAGCTCTCAATACTGTAAATTTTTCAATTTCAGTAGGAAGAGGTACTGGTCCAGATATTTCACCACCAGTTCTTTTTACTGTTTCACATATTTTTCCTGCTGCAACATCTAATATACGATGATCATATGCTTTTAAAGTAATACGAATTTCTTGTTTTGCCATTTTTATTTCTCCTTTCGTCTATATTAAATATAGGCTTGCTCCGTCCAAATTACCTAATACGTTTTGAAACATATTTACCAACTATTCCTAGTGTATCAGCAACCTTGCACATCATCGCAGTCATACAAAGACAATATTATCACACTTTTATAGGATATATCAAGCATTTTTTGATATTTTTTCACAAAAAAAGCATATTTTTTTATGCTTGTTCAATAATTAATGATTCGCTTGTCATTTCTTCGGGAATTGAAATATCCATATAATCCAAAATTGTTGGTGCAACATTTGTTAAATCTCCACCATCTTTTAAAGATATTTTACTATCATTTATTACAAATGGCACATCACTCATACTATGAGTAGTACATATACTACCATCTTCATTTAACATAGTATCTGCATTACCATGATCCGCTAAAATAATAATTTTATAAAAATTATTTTCCGCATATTCAAATATTTTTGCAAGGCATATATCAATTGCCATACATGCATTAACAGTTGCATCAAAATTACCAGTATGGCCAACCATATCTGGATTTGCAAAATTAGCAAGTATAAAATCATAATCTTGTTCCAAACAAGTTATAATTTTTTTGGTAACAGCAATAATACTCATTTCAGGTTTTAAATCATATGTTGCAACTTCTGGTGAAGGTATATGAAATTTATCAACATTAGTAATTTTACCATCAACACCTTCATCAAAAAAATATGTTACATGAGGATATTTCTCACTTTCAGCAATTCTAGCTTGTTTTACTCCAAGCTTAGCTAAATATAAACCTAAACTATTATCTATTTTTGGTTCATCAATTAAAATGTTTGCATTAATTTGTTTATCATGATTAAAGAAAGTATAAATTTCTAAATTATTAAGATTTAAAGTTTCAAATTTATCAAATTTTGGACTAGATAGCGAAAGTAATATTTGTTTACTCCTATCAGTTCTATAATTCATCCATAAAAGTATATCACCATCTTTTATTAGTCCTTTTTCATCCACTACCATGGGTTTTAAAAACTCATCATATATTTTTTTATTATAATAAGCATTAATAGCATTTTGAATATTTAATATATTAATACCTTTACCCTTTGTTATTAAATCATAATAAATCAAAGTTCTATCATAATTTCCGTCTCTATCCATCGCATAATATCTTCCACATATAGTTGCAATACTTCCTACTTTATTTTTATCTATTAATTCTTCAATAGTTTTTATATATTTATATGAAGAATTAATTTCGGTATCTCTACCATCAGTAATTAAATGAAAATATATATTCTTACAATCATTTTTAACTAAAAATTCATACATTTTTATAAAATCATCAATTCCAGCATGTACATTTCCGTTACTACATAATCCCATAATATGTATATTTTTTCCTGTTGAGGATTTTAATTTTCGAATAATATCAGTTTCATTATTATCAATATTATCTAAAAATTCATCAACAAGAACTTCTCTAGATTTTATTAATCTTCCAGCACCTATAGTCATATGACCAATTTCACTATTACCAAATTGGCCATCATTAAGCCCAACATAATGTCCAGAAGCATGAAGAGTAGTATGAGGATTATCATTATAAAATTTATTAAAATTTACCATATTGGCCTTTTTTATTGCATTTCCTGTTTCTTCATCTCTTAATCCAAAACCATCTAAAATAATTGTTAATATTTTTTTCATATAATCATAAATCTCCATAAAAATAATAACATATTCAATACAGAAGTGCAAATTTTACTCAAAAAAAAACTACTTTAAGTAGTTTTAGAAAGCTTTACTGTCTAGTTTAATACGATCTGCAATTGTAGTTAAAAACTCAGAATTAGTTGGTTTAGATTTTTCACAGCTGACACTAAATCCGAATAAATCTTCCATTAAATTAATGTCTCCCCTGATCCAACTAACTTCAATTGCATGCCTTATTGCTCTTTCGACTCTTGATGGAGTAGTTTCATATTTTAGTGCAATTTGTGGATAAATTTCTTTAGTAACAAGTGAAACCGATTCGTTATTATAAATTATTAAAATACCATCTCTAATATATTTGTAACCTCTAATATGTGAAGGTATACCTAAATTATGTAGTAATTGACTTATTTCAAGATCTAAACTATTATTATTTTTATTAAATGATAAATTTTTAGATTCAAATACTTCATTGATTCTTTTTTCTAAAGATAATATACTAAATGGTTTAATTAAATAATAACATACATTGTAGGCTGCACAGTCGTTAATTATTTTATCGTCTTTATATCCAGATGTAACTATAATTTTTGGAGTTAACTTTCTATTTTTTATTTCTTCGAGTAATGTAGCTCCGTCAAGTCTTGGGATTAATAATTCTAAAATTACTAAATCAATTTCACCATTATGATTAATCAAATATTCTAATGCTTCTTCACCATTGGAAAAAGATGCAACAATCTTTATTCGATCATTTTGATTAAAATATTTTCTTAAGTTGTTTACAGCCACCGTATTATCATCTACTACAACAGCTCTGATGCTAGTATTCATAATCTCCTCTTTCTAAATAAACAACCAACACACAATTAGATAATATCCTATTTTATATCAAAAATCAAGAAATATTTTTGTAAATTATTGCAAATTTACGTAAATTTTTGTCGAAAATTGTAAAAAAAGCAATAAATTATCTATTTTCAATATAATCTATTGCTTTTAAATGATCACTACTTATATACTCTAATGACGCTCCACCACCACTAGATAAAAAAGAGAATGAATCAGTCAAATTATACATATGAATTGCATTGAGAGTATCACCTCCGCCTGCAACTTTATAAGCATTAATATCTTTTAAAGATTGAAATAATTTAATAGTTCCGTTTGCATATCGTTTATTTTCAAATAAGCCACATGTACCATTTATAAAAATTGTTTTACTTTTTTGAAAGTAACCAATGTATTTATTGATTGATTTAGTATTTAGGTCAAGTATTTTATTATCCTCAATTACAAAATCAATAGGTAATATTATTTTATCTTTATATTCATTAATTAATTCTTTAATTTCTGCAAGTGTAATTTCATCAGAAGTACATAAACTATCCATTACATCAAATCCACAAGCAAATAAAAAAGAATTTGCAATACCACCGCCAACAAGAAGATAATCGCATTT
Source organism: Bacilli bacterium (assembly GCA_051893155.1). GTDB lineage: Bacteria > Bacillota_I > Bacilli_A > RF39 > UBA660 > UBA6448. The sequence continues at coordinate 4,463 of JBJFGY010000124.1, read as the reverse complement.
TTTTAATAAATTTTTAATATATATTAACTTATCGTCAACTTTAGCTCCACCCATAAATACAGTAAAAGGTCTTTGTATATTTTCAATAAGTGGATTTAAATTTAAAATTTCTTCTTTAACGAGTAATCCATAATATGTTGGTAAATATTTTGATATTCCTGCAACTGAAGAATGATTTCTATGTAAAGTAGCAAATGAATCAATAACAAAAACATCTGCTAAAACTGACCAATATTTTGCTAAATTTAAATCATTATTGCTTTCTAATTTTTCAGGATAATCACAAAAACGAGTGTTTTCAAGTAAAATAATTTCTCCATTCTTCATTTCTTTTGCAGCATTTAGAACTTCCATACCAACAGGTTCATTAATAAACTTTACTTCTTTATTAAGTAATTTGCTTAATTCTTTTGCTACTGGTAATAGAGTATTATATATTTTATCCTCCCTTGTTTTAATTCTACCAAGATGACTTAATAAAATAATAGCATTATTATTTTCTAATAAATATTTAATTGTTTTAAGACTTTTAGTAATTTTTGCACTATCCAAAACATTTCCATTTTCAATTGGTACATTAAAATCACATCTTAAAATAATCTTCTTTTCTTTTAATTCAACTTCATCTATAAATTTCATTTATTGACACCCTTACAATTTAAACATATTTAAAGCAGTTCTTAACATCTGAGCAGTATATCCATATTCATTATCATACCAAGCAGTAAGTTTAACAAGTTGTTTTCCATTTACTTCAATAACATTTGTTAGTAAACTATCAAATAAGCATCCACATTTTTTGCCAATCACATCACTTGATACTAATGGTGCGTCAGTATATATTAATTCAAAACTTTGATTATTTTTTATTACTTCATTTATTTCTTCTTTTGAAGTATTCCTTTTTAATTCAAGTGTAACATCAATCATAGAACCATCAATGCATGGAACTCTATATGCTATACCATCCATTTTACCATTTAAAGATGGAATAACAAGACCAATAGCTTTTGCAGCACCAGTCGATGTTGGTACAATATTTTGAATACTTGCCCTACCTCTACGTGAATTAATACCTTTTTTATGAAAATTATCTAAACTATTTTGATCTGCTGTTAAAGCATGAATTGTACTCATAAAACCTTTCTCTATACCAAAATTATCTTCAATTATTTTTAATAAAGGTGCTAAACAATTTGTTGTACAACTTGCTGCGCTTACTATAATATCAGTTGGCTTTAAAATATTTTCATTTACACCACTTACTATTGTTGGCATTTCATCCTTTCCAGGCGCTGAAATTAATACTTTTTTTGCCCCAGCCTCAATATGTTTATAAGCACCTTCATAACTTGTAAAAGCACCCGTACATTCTAAAACCAAATCTACTTGCAATGCTTTCCAAGGAAGTTTAGTTGGATCAAGCTCAGAAAATAATTTTATTCTTTTTACGCCTGCTATAAGAAGTTCATTGTTTTCGAAAGTAATTTCATTTTCATGAAATGTATTATGCACAGTATCATATTTAATTAAATAAGCAGCTTCATCAGCAGTTAAATCCTTATTATTAATTGCAACAATATCAAAATCTGTAGAAGTTATCATTTGCCTAAAAGCAAGTCTTCCTATTCTTCCAAAACCATTTATTGCTACCTTAATCATCTTCATTTCCTCCTATAAATTCTCTTAATATTGAGTCTTTTGGAATATACTCACTACTAATTGTATAAAATTGTTTTAAAAAACTTAAAAATCTTCTTGCTTCACCATAATAAGGTGAACTAATTGGGACCGAATATAATAATGGTTCAACATAAACCTTTAAAACACCCACTTCATATGATAAAGAAGTGTTAATTATTTTATCTGCTGTAGGTATTAATGGAATTATATACTTATCTTCTCCACGTCTAACTTTTTTTGAATTTTTAATTGTTGAACTAACATCATATCCTCTTGTTCTAAAATCTCTAATTATTCTTCGAAGTAATCTTAAATCATTGCTAGAAATATAATTTTGTTGATCTATATTTATTGGTATAAAAGGACTAACATAAATTTTATATTTCATTTCCTGTGGAATAAAAGATAATAATTTATCATTAATAGCATGTAATCCTTCAAACAAAATTATACTATTATCTTTAATTTGAATTTTTTTCGAAGATAATTCTTTTGACCCTGTAACAAAATTAAATTTAGGTAATGTAATTAATTCTCCATTAAATAGTTTAATTATATCATTAGTTAAATAATTTATATCTGTTGCCTCTAAACATTCAAAATCATATTCTCCATTTTCATCCTTAGGACTATCAACTCTTTCATGATAATAATCATCAATAGATATTACTATAGGATCTAATCCATATATTTTAAAATATGACGCTAATCTTTTTGTAATTGTAGTTTTACCACTTGAAGATGGACCTGATATTAAAACACATTTAATATTGGAATTTTTAGAAATTTCTCTTGCAGTTTCATTAATTTCAATATTAAAATTTAATTCACATGATTTTATGAAATCTGCTATTTTACCATTACTTATTTCATTATTAACATCCTTTATATAAGGAACTTTCATTATATCAAGCCATTTTTGACTAGTTACATAAGAATCTATTATTCCCTTATAATTAATATATTCTGGAACATTTCCATCAGAATTTTCTTCAGGATATATAATAACAACCATATTATTTCCTAAATATTTAATATCATATTTTGTTAAATATCCAGTTGAATAAGGCATTTCTGAATAATAATAATTAATTAAATCATCAAGTTCATATAAAACTATTGTTGGATCAACTATATTTTTTATATTACTTGCTTTTACTAAATTGCCAACATCTTCATAATAGCTAATTGCATCTGAATTTTTTATAATTAATTTTTCAAATTTTAAATTCTGATTTATTACTTCTTTTAATTTTTTTCGTATTAAATCGATATCTTCATTAAGAAGTAATTTATCATAATTTAAATATGCTATAATTCCTTTAGGAACACTATATGCATAACTAACTTTTATTAAAGGAAAAGTTTTATAAACAGCATATTCAAATGCCATTTTAAGCCCAGCAACATATATTCTATTACCAAGTGAATTAGTAATATCTATAAAAGAAACATTTTCATTTCTAATAATTTTATCATTTAATGAGGCTATTTTATTATTTACTAAAACACCAATAATATCATCGGCATTTTTACATTTTTTACTTAAATCATAATAAGTAGTATTTTTCATGGTATTAATTTTAGTACCATCACTTAATGAAATAACTATTTCGTCCATTATCATTACCCCTTATATTAATAACAATATCATATTTTTTTTAATAAATCTATAAAAAAAATGAATAAATTTATTTTGTTAATCTTATTATATTTATAGGTGACAAAAATTATGTTTAATATACCTATGATTTTAAAACAAAAAAATAATCACGAGTATTCATACGATATTTATTCTTTACTTCTTTCATATCGAATAATTTTTTTAACAGGTGAAATTAACGATAATAATGCAAATATTATAGTTAGTGAACTTTTATATTTAGATAAAGAAAATAATAATGATATTTATTTATATATTAATTCTCCCGGAGGAAGTATTTCATCTGGACTTGCAATTTATGATACTATGAACTATATAAAAAGTAATGTAATTACAATTGGAATCGGACTATGTGCTAGTATGGGAGCATTTTTACTTTCAAGTGGTCAAAAAAGATATGCCCTAGAAAATACTGAAATAATGATACATGAACCTCTTGGCGGTTATGAAGGAAAAGCAAGTAATATAAAAATTCAAACAAATCGAATAATTAAATTAAAAGATAAAATAAACACAATTCTAGCTAAAAATACTAAACAAAAAAAGCAAAAAATAGAAAAAGATACTTTAGTAGATTATTATATGTCAAGCAAAGAAGCAAAAAACTATGGTATAATTGATGAAATTATAAAAAAAGAAGATTAATCTATCCTAATGATAACCTCATCCTCTTTTGAATACAAATATTTTTCTTTAGCGTATCTTGCTAAATAATCTGGGTCTTGCATTTTTGTTACTTGCGAAGTTAGTAATTTTTTTTCATCTAATAATTGTTCATATTCTTTTGTTAATTTATTAGTTTGATTTCTATTTTTACTAATTATTATAAAATCTTTATACACACTAAAACCTAGTAAAAAAACAAGACCAATTATGATAAATGAAATAAAAAATAGTCTTTTCTTTTCTTTTTTTGTTCTCATACTATATCTACCCTTATATCAATATCATAGTATTTTAGAAAATTAAAGTCAACTAATCTATTTTTTATTTTTTATTTTTTTACATAAACTTAACATTTTATTTTTAATATAATATGCAAAAATAAATCCTATTATAAAACGGAACTTAAACACTTTTTAAATTCAAAAAACTCTCAAGCCATTATAAAATGGTT
>JBJFGY010000123.1:0-23330 GCA_051893155.1 Bacilli bacterium | reverse complement strand
TTCATTTTTTTCTTGTTTTTATCTCAAATCGGGAACTTTCAATTTTATTTACGCCTTTTGAAATCAAACTAAAAATAAATAATCTTTTGGACTTTTATTTATACATTAATTCCCTTCATGCTTGTATTTGTAAAACCAGATACAGGAGCTATTATTTTTTATTTTATTATTATTTCTATATATTTATTTTTAATGTATAATTTATTTGGTTTAATAAAAAAATATAATGATAAAAAAACTAATTACTTAATAATTAGTTTCATTATAATGCTATTTTTTAATATTTTAATTAATGTTTTAATGAATATTGGTTTAATTCCAATAATTGGTATTACTTTACCATTTTTATCCTATGGAGGTTCAAGCCTAATATTATATTTTTTATATATTGGTATAATATTTAACTTAACTACTACTGATAAGTGTTAGGCACATAATATGAATATGAATATGAGCCTGCTGGATAATATGGATTATAATTATATGGTGCACCATAATAAGGAGCTGCATAATATGGTGCTGCATTAACTATTGGTCTTGGTCTTGTAAGACCTACAGCCGCACCACCTGCTAAACCACCTAATAAAAATGGAACAATAAATTGACGATCATTTCTAGCAAGTGGTGTTGGTCTTGGACTTTTATATGGATAATAAATCATAAATACTTTCCTTTCTATGTTAAAGTATGTTTTTATTTATTTATAGTTTATTATAATTGCCTAGTAAATTATTATAATAAAAAAATAGTTTCATAAAATTTTATTATAATGATCAAAAATTTTCCACCAAACTATGATCCTAATCTTTTTTCAATGGTTGCAGCAGTTGCTGGAGCTGTTTTAGTAGGTGATTTTGATGATTATGAACTAAACTCTATTGGTAACTGGATTATTTTACTTGGCCAGTATTTACTTACTTTTGCAGCTCAACAACAACTTATTGAACAAAGAATTGAAGGCCATAATATTAATATTAACTCAAGACAAACTAAACAAGGGGGAAGTCATTATGATAATGGTAGAAGTAATTTAAGTGTTCGTAAAGAAGTAGATTTTTTATTACAAGCTTTTGAAAAAATGGAAAAAGAACTTCGAGATATTAAAGATAATACTTAATTAAAGCAAGAAATTCTCTTAATAAATTATTTGGTAAATAAAGTGCTTTTGAGGATGCAACTACCCCATAAGCATTAATATTTTCTTTTTTGGCAATTAAAAGTGCTCTATACATATGAAAATTATTAGTAACAATACCTATTGTTTTAGTTTCATCATTAATTATTTTTTTACTATTTATTAAATTTTCTTTAGTACTTTTAGATTTATCTTCAATAATTATTCTATTTTCCGCAATATTATTTTTAACTAAATAATCTTTCATACCATATCCTTCCGAAAAAGGTTCATTTTCTCCTTTACCACCAGAAACAATACATAAAGCATTTGGATTTTCATTTAAATATGTAATTGCTCTATCAAGACGATATTTAAGTACACTACTTGGTCTATTTTCATAAACTTGAGCACCAAGAACTATTATATAATCTAAATCATTTTTTTCTTTTATATGCATTTTACTAATAATTAAGCCTTCACAAATTAAAAAGATTACTAAAACTATAATAAATAAAATAAATAATATTTTTTTAAAAATAATAGGTATCATATCAAATAATTTATAATGCAACATAAAAAATAATAATAAAGATAATATTGCTAAAATTATCCAAATTAAATAAAATTTAGTACCAGATCCTACCCCTTTAATTAATAAACCATATATAAAGAAAACAATTGATAAAAAAATAAAAATTATTTTTAAAATTTTATTAAGCATAAAAAACTCCTACAATATTTTAACTCTTACTAAATCAAATTCATTTAAATGATTATCTACTTTTAATTTAATATGCATTTTAGGAATATTTGCTTTTAATAACTCATTATCATTTTCATCATAAATATGTTCAATTTTATATGAAAATGTTTGAGTATTAGGTCCAAAAAATTCTATTTCCTGACCAACACTAAAATAGTTTCTTTCTTCAATAAGAGCCATTTTAGTTTCATTATCATAACTTAATACGATACCTAAAAAATCTTGATTACTTTCTTCATCTTTTAAATTATAATACTCATCATTTTCATCTGGTAAATTATTTAAAAATTGTGGCGCACTATCACGATTAGCACATCTATTAAGGATTTTTAAATAATATTTTTTATCATCCTCAGTTAAAGAGTTATTTATTATTTTATCAAATATTTTTCGATAACATAATATAACAGTACATATATAATAAATTGAACGCATTCTTCCTTCAATTTTAAATGTTGTTACATGTAAATCAATCATTTTTTGAATATTTTCAATCATATTTAAATCTTTAGGTGTCATAGTAAATGGAATTTCATCATTTTCATTAAATACCCATCGACATATTTGAGCGCATCCTCCCCTATTAGAGTCACGATTAGTCATAATACTACTTAAAATGCATTTACCAGAAATAGAAGTGCACATTGCACCATGAACAAAACATTCAAGCTCAAGGCCTGTTTTTTCATATATATTTTTAATATCTTCAGAAAGTGCTTCACGAGCAAGAACTATTTGATTTACACCTAAATTTTTATAAAAAAGAGCTGTATATTCATTTAAAACACTTGCTTGAGTAGAAAGTATTACTTTAAACTTTAAGTTTAATTCTTTTATCTTTGACAAGACTACTATATCACTTGCTATAACACCATCTACATTTATTTCATTTAAATATTTTAAATAATTATCTAAACCAGTTAAATCTTCATTATGAAAAATAATATTTACTGTTACATAAACTTTTTTATTTAAACTATGAGCATATATTACTGCATCTTTAATTTCATCATTTGAAAAGTTTTTAGCATTAGCCCGTAGTGAATAATTTTGGCCCCCAAAATAAACAGCATCAGCACCATATAAAAATGCAAATTTTAAACGTTCTTTATCTCCAGCTGGGGCAAGAAGTTCTATCATATACCTGTCCCCTTTACTTTATAAATAGTTTTTTTATTTAAAAAACCATCATCAAAATTTATATTTACTTTATTATTAACTAAATCTTCCAAATCTTTATCATTTAAAAATATTGGAAAATATAAATAATATAATGCATCTTTATTAAGTAAATTTAAAGCATTATAATATGGTAATTTATAAATATATGAACCATATTCATTTTCTAATATAATAAATTTTTTATCTTCTTTTTCAATTATAAAAGGTCTATTTACTTTAATATTATAATGTTTTTCATAGTTTGTAACTAATGTTCTTCTTGAATACATTGAAGGTATTAATCCAAATACATTTAAACTTATTTTTTTATTTACTTTACTTATTATTTCATCTATTTCACTTTCTGTAATATCATGAGGAAGTACTATACTATCTATGTATTTTAAATATAAATTAACACTTATATAATTACATGCAAAATGAGTAAGATATAAAATTTTTATTATATTTATATCTTTTAACATTTCAATTATACCTAAATCTTCAAAAATAATACCTTTAATATTACTTGGTAAATTGTGAAGTATTTCATTTAACTCATTTGCTGATTTACTATCAAGTACTCTATTAACAAATATAAAGGAATTATCTTCTATAATTTCATTTATTTTAAATTCATTTTCTACCCCAACACAAAAAGAAAAAAGTGGATAAACAAAATTATTTATACCATTTTTTTTAAGTATTTCAATTTGATTAATGCTACTTACTATAAATAATTTATTCATTTATATTCTTCTTACTAACTGCAAGGCCATCACCAATATCGTAAAATGTTGTATTAAATTCAGTATTATTTTTTAAAAAATCAATGTACCCTTCAATTTTTTTTACTAAACTTTTTAAGTTTGGACTTTCTATTGAATCAGAATTTCCCACATAACCATGAAATTTAATATTATCGGTAATAATAGTACCATTATCCTTTAAAAAATATTTATATTTTTCAAAAAATTTTGTATATTGACCTTTAGCAGCATCTATAAAAATCAGATCAAATGATGTGTTTTCAGGTAAATTAAGTTCTAATGCATCTTGATAAACTACATTAATTTTTTTATCCATTTCACAATCTTTTACATTTTTAAGACATTGCATATATCTTTTTTCATCTCTTTCAATAGTAGTTACATAAACATCACTTTTAGCACTAGCCATTAAAATTGTTGAATAGCCTATCGCACTTCCTATTTCTAAAATATTTTTAACATTATTATCTTGAATATATTTCATTATAAATGCAATAGATTTTTTTTCTATTATGGGAACATTTTCTTCTTCCGCATATTTTTCCATTGCTAAAATTTTATCTTTCATATTACCACCCAAATTCATTTTTTAATTTTAAAAAGTCATCATAATTTTCAGCAAAATAAACTAGACCTGTTTTAATATCAGCATAAAAATATACATATTTAGTATCAGCTGGTTCTAAAGCTGCTTTAATAGATTCAAATGATGGACTACATATAGGTCCCACAGGTAAACCTATAAAAGAAGTATTTCTCGTATTATATGGATTGTTTTCATTTAATTCTTTATTAGTTATTTCTTCTTTTAAAGAAAGATTTGCACCATAATAAGCTGTAACGTCCATACCTAAAGCCATATTTTTATCAAGTCTTGTATATATTACTTGACTTACTTTTTCTCTATCCTCTTTATTTAATGCCTCTTTTTCAATTATTGAAGCCATAGTTAATATTTCATGAAATGAATATTTACTTGCATTTATTTCTTCTTTTAAACTACTTATTTTATTTTCCATATTATTTAGCATAGTTCGAATAATTGTTTCAAAAGATGCATTTTGATAAAACTCATAAGTATCAGGATATAAATATCCCTCTAAAGAATAATATATATCTTTATTTTTTATTGACTCATCAATAAAATCATAATCATTAATTAAAGAAGTTAAAAAATTATTATCTTTTAATAAATTAATCATATCATCATATTTAATATTAAAATTCTCTTCAATCTGTTTTAAATAATCTACAAGTCTTTTACCTTCAATAAAAGTAATATGTACAACAGCAGGTTTTTCATTAGTCTTACCATCATTTATTTTATTAATTATTTCTTTTGTACTCATAGATTTTGACAATGAATAAGTTCCCGCTTGTAAATTAAGGTTAGGATTTAAAAATACATAAGCGTATGTAACATATTTACTTCTTATAAGTCCAGCACTTTTTAAATTATTTACAATTTCAATTTTATTTTCACCAGATTTAACATTAAATGTGATACTTGCATTATCATTACTTACTTTTGTTAAAGCAAAGTAAGATGCACCAAGTAATGCTAAAATAATAATAAATATAACTATAATAATAGTTAATTTTTTCTTCATCTACTAATCATCCTTTTCTATTTTTTCTAATAATTCTAAAGCTATTTCTATATCTTTATCTTCAACATTATTTAAAAGATTATTTTCTTCTTTTTTACCAATATAGGCATAACTCATACCATCTTCATCATTTTTTCCATCGGTATATACTAAAAATTTTTCATCATCACTATTAACAAATGAAAAAAGTAAATTATATTCTTCATTTTTCTTTCCATTTATTAATGTAATTTTATTCATCAATACTCCTTAAATAATCTTCTAGTATGATTACAGCAGCTTGCATATCGACATAATTTTTACAACTTCGAGCACTCAAATCATTTGCAAGAAGTATCTTTTGAGCTTCAATAGATGTTAAGCGTTCATCAACCATAACAACATTCTTATTAAGTCTTTCTAATAATTTACAAAAATTAAATGTTCTGTCTGCTGCAAAGCCAAGTGAACCATCCATATTTTTGGGAAGGCCAATAATTATATCAGTTATATCTTCTTTTTCAACAATTTTCTTTACTTCATTAAATGCAGTTTCATAATCTTCATGTTTAAATCTAATTAATGTATATGGAAATATAATTGTATTTGATTTATCAGTAATTGAAACACCTAATGTTTTTGTCCCTAAATCTAATCCTAAATATCTTTTCATCTTCCTAAATACCCATTTATAATCGCCATTAATATTTCTTCTCTAGAAAACTTAGTAATTTTCTTTCTAGCATCTTTATAAGATGTAATATATGATGCATCTCCAGAAAGTAAATAACCAATTAATTGACTAGTGGGATTATAACCTTTCTCCTCAAGTGCTTTGACTACTTCATTTATATTAATCATAATTAATTCTTGTCTTAATACTTTAAGATCAAAAATTGAAGTCTTATCGTAATTCAAAATACCACTCCTCCAATTACGTTTATATTTTACCAAAAATATATATAAACTTCAACAAATAAAAAAGATTTAAAAATTTTCAAAATTTTAAATCATCTTTATCAATATCTTTATCCATCAATATTTCATGAATAATTTCTTCTTTGTTACCAAGATTGATTTCTTCAATTCTATCTACTCTACACTTTTCAGCTTTAATTATTGCTTTAACTTTATCTGTGCATTCATTTACCTTATCATTAATTACAACGTAATTATATTTCTTATAATTATTTATTTCATTATAAGCATTTTTAAATCTTTCAATAACAGATTCTTTACTTTCAGTTTTTCTTCCAATTAAACGATTTTTTAAAGTTTCCATATCTGGAGGCATAATAAATATAAATAATGCTGATGGTATTATCTTTTGAATAGTTAGTGCTCCTTTAATATCAATTACTAAAATTACATCTTTTCCCTTATTAATCATTTCTTCAACTTTATCTTTAGGAGTACCATAATAATTATCATTATAAATTGCATATTCTAAAAAAATATTATCTTTTATTTTTTCTTCAAAATCATCCTTAGTTATAAAAAAATAGTCTTTTCCAGATATTTCACCATTTCTAGGCTTTCTTGTAGTCATTGATATAGATAAATATAAATTATTACATTCATTTAATAGTTTTTTACATATTGAATCTTTTCCAGCTCCTGATGGACCTGATATTACTATTAATAATCCTTTTTTACTAATTTTTAGCATATTTCTCCTTTTATATTATTAGATACAACTAATATATTTAAAAATTAATTTTATTTTTTTCTTAAAGTTCGCACTAATTCTGTAGCTTGTTCTTTACCATTTAATAAAGATGATATGCTTTGTCCTTTTGATAATTTATAAATAATATCACTTATATTTTCAGCACAATCAACTTCACAAAACCATGGGCAGTTTTTTAATTCTTCAGGTAAATAAGTAAGATTTGTAGAATATACTTTAGAAATAAGTCCTTCATCGTAATATTTTTGAAATTTTTGAGTTCCTTCAGTAAAAAGTACAAATGTTGAAGCAAGAGATATTTTATTAGCTCCCCTATTTTTCATCATCTTTGCACAATCAAGTATTGAAGAACCAGAAGAAATCATATCATCAACAATTAATAAATTTTTACCTTTAACATCTTTTCCTAAATATTCATGAGCTACCACAGGATTCTTTCCATTAACAACGATACTTAAATCTCTTCTTTTATAACAAATACCAACATCCACACCTAACATATCAGCATAAAATCTTGCTCTATCCATAGCACCAACATCAGGACTAATAACTAAATAATCATTTATATCATTTTTTAATTCATTATTTTTACTCATTGCTTCGATAATATTTGCAGTTGGATAAAAATTATCAAATGATGAACATGGTATTGCATTTTGAATATTTGGATCATGAGCATCAAAAGTAATAATTTCGTTAACTCCTAGTCTTTCAAGTTCTTGTAATGCCATCGCACAATCAAGTGACTCTCTTCCTTTTCTACGATGTTGCCTAGATGCATATAAAAGTGGCATTATAACATTTATACTATTAGCATGACCCATTGTTGCACAAATAAATCTTTTTAAATCTTGAAAATGTTCATCAGGTCCAATAAAAGAAGTTTTACCATACATCTGATATGATAAATTGTGATTACCAATATCACATAATATATATACATCTTTATTTCTTATTGAATCATTTATAACAACTTTAGCCTCTCCATTATTAAATCTTACTTGAGTAGTATCAACAATAAAACTTTGATTTGTTCCAAATGATTTTTGTAAATTATCATCAACTCTTTTACCTAATGTTTTAGCATTATCCATAACAATTAATCTTAAATTATTTTCCATATTTCCTCCCATAAAAAATAAACTAGAAAAAATCTAATTTATTTACAAGTTCCTTCTCCAGGTTTACTTCCACTTACATATTCTTGACCAAGCATAGAACAACTTGTTTTTGTTATAGCATCTTTTAAATATCCACCAAAATAATTTACTAACGCAATAGCAAGTACTGATACAAGTGCAATAATTAAGATATATTCCACAAGTGCTTGGCCTTTTTTATTCATAACTAACCTCATATTCATTTTACCTTAATATTATTTTTTTGTCAAACTTCTTCATTAACATTTGTAAATAAAACTTTTTTAGAATTTTCAATATTTTTCTTAAGACTTTTTTCACGTAATTTTCGAAGCGTTTTAAGTCTTTCTTCAACTTCCATTTCCTCAAGTTTTTTAAGTGCTGAAGAAGTCATTGTATTTCTAATAACATTTTCTGACGCCCAAGAAAATATTTCACAAATTTCTAGTTCATAACATACATAATATACAATCAAATTATTAATAAAACTTTTTATATCAGTTTCTATTAAAAAATCTACATCTTCCTTATACTTTTCATCATATTCTACTGGAAAAACTTGTAAGGAAGTAAATTCACTTTTAGAAAAGTTATAATAATGATTATAATAAATAACAATTTTACTATAACTTCTTTCATTAATTGCTTTTGTTAAAGTATCTTTTAACAGATTAATTTCTTTGTAAAAATCTTCTTTTGCAACTTTAACTATAGTTTTATCATCTTCGTAAGCAATTTTTCTTCCAATAATTATTTTATAATCATCTTTTGTTTCTTTTATTTTTTGAGAAACAACATAATTATATGAAGAACAAAAACCATAATCTGATGCAATATATATATTTAAAACCGGTTTAGTAGGATCTGGATTAATAGAATTTTTATCTAGTACAATATTATCATTATAAATAATTGAAGAAATTATTTTTGTTAATACTGAACTTGTCATTCCAAATTCTTCAACTTTGCTTTTCGCAGAATTTATTCTAACAAGGGAAAATAAATTCATAACTTGAACAATTGGTTTTATATTCTTCATTTTATCCTCCTACATAATAGTTACGATTCTTGTTTTAAAATAATCATCTAAATATTTTAAATAATCTGCTATACTTTCATCTTCTTTAATTTTTCTAGGTTTATCAACAATATCATTTGATTCAATTAACATTTGAGTAATATCTTCAATCATTTTTTTACTATCAATTGATATTAAAGAATTTTTACTTAATTGAAATATCTTTTTTTCTCCTTCTTCATTATTTTCCAAAACTTTCATTGCATATGCACAAGAAATACCTTTATAATTAATTACTTTTAATATAAGATATTCTTCATCTTTTTCATCTTTTAATGTTTTACCAATATAATCGTTCATTAATCCTCCTTTAGTACACTTAATGAGTCAATATTTCTATTTAAAAGGCCAATATTTCCATTTAATACTGATGCATCATTTAATAAATCAATTACAAAATTATTAATTGAAAGAGTGGCACTATAAATATTATCATCATAATAATAAAATTTATCTTCCTCATAATTATAAATCATTATGAAATTATTATTTACTTTTACATAACTAAATTCACTTAAATTTATAGTATTATCATTATATTTTAATATGCTACTATTAGGGATAAAATAAAGATCTAAATTATCATATAAAAAGAAATTATTTTTAATATAATCTTTACCATTAGAATTAATAATAAATACATCATTATTTTTACTAATAGTACTATATTTTGGTAATTTATAACTAATATTATTTTTATTATAAAAAATTACAATCATATTATCTGGAATAACTATTTTTGTAAAAGCATCATAATATAATAAATTATCTTCATCAAAATCAGATTTAATATCAATTATTTTATTATCTTGATAACTTACTATAGCATCATGATATATTTTATCATTTATAACATATTGATATAATTTTTCGTTTGTTGTAATAATATTAATTTTATTTTTTTCATTTAATTTTTTTACAATAATTATACTTGCAATAATAATGATAATTAAACCTAATATAATTGAAATTATTATATAATTTTTTTTAATAAATTTAATTATTTTTTTCATATGAATCCTTTCTAATATCCTTTAAAAATTTTAAATGAGTAAAAATATAGAAAAATAAACCGAATACATTAATAATTATTTGTAAAAATAAATATATTTTTGTGCTTTCTTCATTAAGTTTTAAAGTATTTATTAAATTTGCTAAATATATAATCCCTATATTTACAAAATTAATAAGTAAATCAATAATTATACTTTTTGGCTTTAAGACAAGAGCAAAAGCTGTAATAATTAGTATTAAACTAACTAATATTATTGCTAGATTTAACTGGATTTTAAATACTAATATATAACTTAGGAATATAAAATTTAAGGCTATTAAACTTAAAGCAAATATTTCATTATTTTTCATATTCATAAGCAATCCATATAAATGATAGTTAGTTTTGTTCTTGCGTTTAATAAATAATGTTAATGCAAATATAAATACTAAAAATACTGCGAAAATAACAATAAAATATAAATATTTTTTTAATAATTCAATCATTTTTCTTTTTCTCCTTGAATCATTAAATTAAATACATTATTACTATTCATATAAGAGGCTTTTATATCTTTATAATGAATTTCATTACCATTATACATTATATCAATATTTCCATTTACTTCTCCAATAATTGGAGTATAATCAAGCATAACTAATAAATTATATTTTTCATCAGTAATTCTTATATACTCACAATTATTATAAGTAGTAAGCCCAGTTTTAATTTCAAATACATTTACTGTTATTTTATTACTATTTTCCATTATATTTACCTATATATAAGAAGCTTAATTCATCTATATAATCATATTTACCTGTTAAAATATTTTCTACATCATTTAATACATCTTCGATATCAACTTTAACTCCTGGCATATTTGTAAATGCTTCAGAGGCAAATAAAGGTTGTGAGAAATAATTTCTAAGTTTTCTTGTACGATAGAAAATATTTTTATCTTCATCAGATATTTCATCTACACCAAGTATTGCTATAACTTCTTCAAGTTCATCATATCTTGTATAATAAGCAAGAGTTTTTTTAAGTAAATCATAATGTCTTTGACCTATAATATTAACATCAACTAGTTTTGATGTACTTTTAAATACGTTAATTGCAGGATATAATCCTTTTTCGCTCATTTTACGATCAAGAGTTATTTGACCATCCATATATGATGAGATATTTTGAACAGCTTCATCATTTAAATCATCTGCAGGAACATATATTGTTTGAAATGAGGTTATAGCGCCATCTTTAGTTGATGATGCACGTTCTTCAATTTTACTAATAAGTTCATTCATATTAGCCATATAACCATTTTCAACAAGTATTTCCTTTAATTCCATAGATATTTCACTTCTTGCTTGTATAAAACGATATATATTATCAATAAATATAAGCGAGTCTTTCTTTTTCTCATCTCTTAAATATTCTGCAACAGTAAGACCTGATTCAATAGATTTACTTCTTGAAACTGGATTTGATCCCATTTGACCAAATACTAAACATATTTTATCAAGAAGATCATTTTTTTCCATTTCATCAATTAATTCTTTACCTTCTCTTGAACGTTCACCAGCACCAATAAATATTGCGTTAGCAGAAGTTGAATTATAAATGTTATGAATAAGTTCACGAATAAGTACGGTTTTTCCTACACCGGCTCCACCTATTAATCCTATCTTAAATCCTCTTTGAATTGGAGCAAAAAAATCAATTATTTTAATTCCTGTCCAAAGTGGTTTAGAATCTAAATCTAAGTCCTTTAAACTTATTGTATTATGGGATGTAACTATTCTTTTTTCAGAAGTAAATGGTTTTCCATCAATAATGTGACCATATGAATCAAATACTCTACCAATTGCTTTATCAGAATATTCCATTTCAATTCCTTTGGCTTTTTTAATAAGTTTAGCTCCCTTTTTTAAACCATGATTAGAATTTAATGTAATACATGTTGCTTCAACTGAATCGATAATAACTACTTCAAATTCATATTTTCCATCTTCAGTTGTAAGAATATCTCCTACTTCAAGATCACTAGAAGATAAAATAACTTTAATAGAAACATCTAAAATACTTATAATTTTACCTACTACCATTATTTTACCTCCTTAATATCATCAAATAGAACAATCATCTGCTCTTTTGTCAAAGGACTATATTTATATTGATTTAATTTTGAAAGTATTTTTTGACCTTCAACCATTCTATTTTTCATATTTTCGCCTAAATCATCTAAATTAACAAGTTCATAAATATCTCTAATTTCTAGATAAGATAGTAAATCCTGTTTAATTTTAATACCAACTTTTTTCATTTCTCTTGATTGAACCTGGCCACCAAGTCTTGATACAGAAAGTCCATAATCTATTGCCGGTCTTTCACCTTTATTAAATTTTTTAAGTGATAATACAAGTTGTCCATCACAAATTGAAATAATATTAGTCGAAATATAATCAGTTATATCCCCACTTCTAGTTTCAACTACTGGTATCATCGTAATGGAGCCACCACCTACATGTTGACAACCATTTTCAAGAAGTCTTGCATGAGTATAGAATATATCTGAAGGATATGCATCTCTTCCTGGAACTTTACGTGCAGCAAGTGACATATGACGATAAATATCAGCATGTTTCTTTAAATCATCAAAAATAACAAGTACATCCATTCCTTGCATCATAAAGAATTTAGCAAGGCTTGTAGCACCATATGGCGTAACAAAACTTTTCGCAGGTAAATCATCAAAAAAAGATGCAACAATTATTGTATAACTCATTGCCCCAATCTTAGTAAGTTCATAATATATTTCTTTAACTTCTTTTTTAGTTTTACCAATAGCTACATAAATACAAAGCATTTTACTATTTTTTTGATTAGCAATCATATCAAGACAAATTTGGGTCTTACCCGTTTTTTTATCACCAATAATAAGCTGTCTTTGGCCTTTTCCAATGGGATAAAATAAATCTATACCAGCAATACCAGTTAAAAATTCACGATTTACTTCACTTCTTTCAACAAGTTCAATTGGTTTTGTTTCAACATCAAACTCTAAAAGTGTATCAAATTTTTTGCCTGTAATTAAATCATTGCCAAAAACATCAACTACTTTTCCTAAACTATCCATTGAAAAAGACACTTTAAAGTTTTTATTTAAAGTGTAAACTTTATCACCAATTACAATTGGAGCATTTTGTTCAACTAAAGAAATATTAACTGTACTTTCATATATTGCAGAAACATAACCTTTAGCTTTATTTAAAATACTAACACTTTCATAAAAAGCGACATCTTTAAGTCCTGCTACTTCAATCATACTTCCAGATATATTTACTACTTTTCCGGTAGAAAATACATTTTCATTTGAGTTAATATCCTTCATTACATTTTTGGCAATTTCATCCCACATAATACTCATGTATCACACATCCCTTTCATTTATGCTATAATCATAAATTTTATCTTGATATTTGATTATTATTCCTTTATATACATCTTCACTATAAACTGTTTTTATATAAGGACTAATGTAATTATAATTTTTATTTTTACTACCAGTTAAAACCTCAATAACTGGATTTGTTCTTTCAATAATTAAATTTAAATCTAATAAAAATTTATTTAAATTAAATTTATGAGTTTCAATATAATCATGAAAAACATTATATTCTTCATCAGAAAGCATTTTACTTATTTCATTAATTTGACTTTCTTTATTAAGCATTTTTAATTTATATATTAGATTAGGACTAAATCTATCTAAAATACTTTGATATATTTTATTATTTTCATCAATACTTATATTTTTAATAAAATCTTTTAATACTTTTTCTTCATCAATATTAAATATTTCATCAACTCTACTCGCTACTTTTAAAGCATTATCTTTTTCATAATCTGTATGATTATATATATCAAGTAAATCCTTATCTAATGATTTTTCTTTAGTTAAATCCTTTTTATTCTCAACATCTATTTTTTCTTCAGTTTTTTCTAATAATTTTTTATTTTTTGCATCAATTTTACTATCCATTTTTTGCATATTCTTAAAATAGTAATTTTGACTTTCTTTATTAATACTTTCAATAAGTTTTTTAAGTGATAAAAACATTATAATTGAAAGCACACCAATTATTATTATTAATACTATTATTTCCATTAGCTAACAAATGGGTTAAGATATAAAAGAATATAAATAAATGCAAATAAGAATAGTAAAAATACTGATAATACTACTAGAATAGTCATAATTGAATGAATAACATCATTTTTAGTTTCTGGATTTCTTCCAATAGATTCCGCTACTTTACCTCCCATTACTCCTAAACCAATGGCAAGTCCTAGAAATGTTAATCCTAAGATTATACCAACAGCAATCATTGTTGCACCTAAAACACTTTCCATCTAAAATCACTCCTTTTTTACATTTTAAATTTATATGTAGCAATTACTCCTACATTTTCCAAATTATAAACCCCATTATCAATGACAATTTCATAAGTACTACCTAAAGAGCTAAAATTAAATAATCCACTATAACCATCACTACTTTTTGCATTTTCAATATTTAAATTATTATCAGTAGAAGCAAGCATCCCATCAATATATAAATTTGCAACAGCACTATCTAAACTATCATCTACTTTCAATATATATGATACACTATTATTGCTTACTTTTTCAAGAGTAATTTGGCCTTTTACATTAAGAGTTTTAACATCTAACATATCAAACTTTTTACTTACTAAAGCATCATCTACCATATAATCATAGAAAAATTCTAAATGATATAAAGTATTGGATTTTAATCCTTTTAATGTATAATTTGTTTCATTACTTGCAAGTTCATAAGTTCCTACAAATACATCATTTGTATATAAATTTACATAAACTTTAGTAAATTCGGTAAGTGGATCATATACCATATAAGTTAAATCAATGCTAGAATTACTTGCTTTTGCATCAAATATTGTGGTTTTATGTGATACATATTTATTTTCAGTAATTGTCTGATAAATATTATTAATAAATACTTGTTCTTCTTCATATATATTCGAAGGATTATTATTATTTGTATTATCTAAATATTCCTTTTTTTGCTTATTATATTCATTAGTGGAACCTTTAATTTTAGTTAAATCTATTTCTTCATTATTTAATATTAATATTTCTTCATTAGTCTTAAAATTAAATGTATCAGTAATTAAATTAAGTATACCAAATGATTTATAATTAATTACATTATTATATACGTATGAATTTCCAACTTTATCTAAATCAATTAATAAGTAGTTTTCTGTAGTAAGTAAATCATCTTCAGTTTTAATTGTTTTACCAGTAACTAAATATTTTCGATCATCAATTTTAAATATTTTATTTAAATAACTACTGAAAATAGACTCTCCACTATACTTTTTAGTTTCGCCATTTTCAAGTATTTCATAAAAGGTACCAAGTAATGTAATTTCATTATCCGAAGAATTATATATTACTACATTTTTGCCAAGACTTATTTTATTTTCATTATCAATTAAATAATAATTTCTAAAAAAATCTTTTTTAGCATAGGTGTTATCTTTAATAGTGATAAGTTCTTTATCACTATTAAAGACATAGCTTACAGGCAATATTTTATATTTTATATTATAATCTTTTATCTTATATATTATAAATATTGCTATTACTACTAAGCATATAATTACAAATAAAGATAAAAGAGTTATATATATTTTATTTTGTTTATTTAACTTTCTCATGAAGATACTCCTGTTCTAGTAAATGTTGAACCGCCTAAGATATAACATTCACTTCTTTCTTCGTTCCATTCATTTGTAGGACTGCTTGCTTCACATTTTTCCTTTGTATCTAAACTACTTGCAATAGGTCCTCCTAAATAGAATTTATAAGTTATTGTATAACCAGCATTTTTAATTGATAAATCATCATTATATAAATAAGGAGCATGTTTTAAAATCATTTGATAATAACTATCTCCAACTTCAGAATCAGATGCTGAGCCAGTTTTATAAACTATTTTATCTTCTTCACTATCTGATGTTTCATCAAATATTTTACTTCCGGAAATTATTAAACTTCCACCACCACTTTCTGGAACGATAGTATATGCAATACCAGCAACATAAGCTTCTTGAGGAATATAATCTTCACTTTCGGTATTTAAATCTTTCATAATATTAGCAGCATATCCAAAACGAAGTGTTGATTTTCCTTGAATATTATTTAAATCATCAATATAATTTTCGGCTATATATTGAACTTTACCTACACTAATATGATAATTATTTAAAGTATAAACTAAGTATCTATCAAAATGATGTTCACTTGGAGTAACTCCATCATTATTTATATATGTATCATATTCTACTATAAAATAGTATTGTGTATTTTCTTCAAGTGATGAATATTTTAATTTATTTGTTGATGAATAAATATTTAAATTTTGAGTTGTTCCATCTACTTTAACATAGCTTTTTTGATCACTAGAAAGCCTTGCTAAATAAGCTGTATAATTACCACTTGTAATAACTTTATCTAAATCTGTAAATATTAATTTAAAATCTAAATAATATCCATCTTCATCATTATAATGACTTGATTTTATTACATCAAGTTTTGGTGATGATAAAGCTCTTACAGCTAAATCATTATTATATATTTGATATATTTTTTCACCTTCAAAAGTATCAACTGTTGCACTCATAATAACATTGTAATCTTTATTAAATACAAAATCGTTTCCAGTTATATCATAAATTGATGAAATATTATACTTATTATCATTTACACAGATACTATCTCCTAGTACATTGTAATATGGATTTGAACAGCTTTGAATATTTTCTATGCAATAACCATTAGAACAAATATTATAACTAATATTTTTAATTCCGATTAATTCATCAAGATTATAATCAAGTTTTAATGTTCTTAATAAATAATCATCTGTTGAGTTTACACTAAACGAAGCATTAGTAATTTTAACATTTGTATAATTTAATGTAGTAAATGTTTTAGTATAAGTATCATAATTTTGACTTAAAGCATCAGACAAATAAGTTTTTTGATTATTAACTATCATGTAAGCTTTTAAATTGTATGTTTCATTTACATTTAAGCCATAAATAACAATATAATATGAAAGAATAATTGTTTTACCATCATAATCAGAATTATTAAATGTAATTGTACTAGTTAAATAATCATAATTATAATCAGTAATGCTAAGGCCATCAACATTAACATCAAGTAAACTTACTAAATAATTTCCATCATTTGGAATATTTATTTTATATTCACTATTTTCAATAATACCAATTTGACTAGTAAGTTCATCTTTATTTATTTTAATTAATTTATTATTTGTTTCATTTGAAACTTCTAAATATAAATAACTTTTACCATCTTCTTTAGTTATATCACTTTCTTTAATACCAGATAAACTCATATAAAGTTTTGCACCATTAATAGTTTCTCTTAAACTATCCATTTTAAGTGAAGGAACTACATTTGAATAAGTAAACATATTATCTAAAGAGCTAATTTCATCTTTTGCTATTTCACTAGCAGTTATAGAAGTATCTTTATAATTTACTGGAATAACAGCACCATATTCATTAATTTTATAATCAAAATATGAACTAATTAAAAAGTATGTTTTACCACCTAAAGTATATGATTTTGAAGCATCATTTTGTAAATATATAGTTCCTTTTAGATGACTATTATTTGATGAATAATCATTTTTAAGTGTTTCATTATCATCAATTAAATAACCTTTATCAATACTACCTTTAAATGGATAATAAGCTCCTAATGCTGAATCATTTTTTTGAAGTTTATTAAATAATACTAGATATTTATTTTCTTCATCAAATGTTTTTATAACATAATTTTTATTAGTATCACCATATAAACCAATTTTACCAGAATCATATAATCCTTCTAAAGTGACTGTAATATTTTGATTTTTTAACTCACTAAAATATGAACCAAAATTACTTGAATTATATAATTTAGAATAATCTAAATATAGACAAATATCTTCTTCATCACAAGATGAAATATAGGCTAAATGAAGTAAGTTATTATCATTTGTACTATCATAAGTCCATGTCTTATTATTACTACTATTGATTGAATCAGTATAAGTAATTATATTTCCTCCAATACTTTGAATAAATGAAGCTGTTTTATTATAACTTATATTTTCAATATTAAATGATTTATTATTAGAAGTAATAGTTAAATTATATGAACTTATTTTATTAATTATATTTAGATCTCCATTAATTTTTAATACTAATAAATTATTATATTTTAAATTGCCTTCTTCTTTAATAATTTCATAATTTAAGTTTGATAGATCTCCAATTCCTTCAAAAGTTTTATTTAAAACATTTACATATTCAGTAGGATATGTATCTGAATCAATTAATTTAACATTTAAATAAATATTATAAATATCATCTTTAGTTAAAGTTAATTTACTACATGTAAATTTAGAAGTTTTAAAATTACCTTTAATACAATTTACATTTTCGCCACTTATAACATCATTATCATTAGCATTATAATATAAGTTGTTATCTACTAAAGCATTATCTATATCTTTTATTTCATATTTATATGTAATGTAATTACTATCACTTACCCAAGGAAAAATATAAATTGTTGGTTTTTCTTTTTCAACATTAATTATAGGGCTAGTTACAGGATCAGGCGTTTGAATACTACCTGAAGCAAATGGATAAATTATATACTCACCACTATCAGTAAATCTTAATGATAAAGTATAAGTTACTATATAACTATGACCTCTTTGTAAATAAGAATAATCACTGAAGTTTAATGTCTTTTCTGGTAAGTTTTCAGTTTCTGTCAAAACCAAATCATCACTTATTTCTAATGGATTAGAAATATTATTAATATTGCTTTCATTTGTAACATCGTATATTTTATAATTAATTTTCTTAATATATTTTCTAATATATGTTGTACTTATACTTTCTACTAAAGAAGGAGTTATTTTAAGGCCTATAGTTGTATCATCTTTTAAAGTATTAACTGTACCATTATTTGGAATTTTTTCTACTAAAATAGTAGCCTCACCAGAAGTTAATCCTAAAAGTGCATCATTTATTTCAAAAGCAAGTGACATTGGATCAAATTCAATATAATCAGTTCCACTTACACCATTTTTAATATAAATTACATAATTTTTAGATATTAAACCATCACTATGAAGTTCCATTAGTTTATCAAGTGATAAGCCAAAATCCGCTAAAGTAAGTGTCTTTGTTCCTTCAAAATAGCCTAAAATATCTTCAGTAACATGTAAAGTAGTAATTATAGTATTATCAAGTTTAGTACCCTCGCAAAGATCAATATCAAAACTAGTCATATTATCTTTAATTCTTTCAGGAGTTGTTTCTGGTAAACTAAAGTTAATATTTATTCTAAAGATATCATTAAATGCTTCTTCATCAGTTAAATTTACTGATTCCATATGGGTATTAATTTTATTGGCAATAGAAGTAAATATTTGTACTCTATCAATAAGAGCATTACCTGCCGGTCTTTCTTCATCATTTAAATCAACATATCCATACAAATCAACAATATAATTTGTGCTACTACTTAATTTATCAATATTAATATTAGCACATTTTGTAGTTTCACTTTCATTTTCACATGGAATATATTCGATATCTGATGTTGCTACTTCGCCTGTAGAAGAATTTTTATATTCTATATAACTTCTTTTTGATGTATCTAAAGCATTATCAGGATCATATATAATAAGTAATCCACTCATTGTTGTAGCACTAATTGTAATATTTTTAGTATTCATTGAAGGGCTTTGTTTACTTCCAATATTAAAATCTACGCTATTTTCAGTTTGATATTCAATAGTTTTTTCATTATCATTTAGACTAATTACTGCATTATAATAATAATATTTATTTTTTTCTAAAGGATTTTCATATTTAAATTCTACTTCATTAAAATTATCTTTTTTAATACTTTTAACAATATTACCAGTTTCTTTATCATAAATATTGTAAGTTACTTCTTTAACTGATTTATCAGGGTCTATAACATTATCTAATTTAAATTTAACAGTGTAATCTTTTTTATTTACACTAACACTTGCACTTGGTAATATACTTGAATTTTTAAATGGATTATATTTAAGAGTTTTGGTTGTAATAGTACTTGCTGAGCCATCAGGATATGTAACCGCACCAAATGTAACATTTTCGATTTTAGCAGTGTATTTTTTATTACTATTTAAATTTTTAAATACATAATTTATATCACTTTTTTCGTTATTAAATGTAAAACTATCTACAAGATTATTATTTTCATCATATAATTTTAATGTTGCAGAGGTAAACGTTGATTTATCATTAAGTTTAATATTATATGCAAGTTCATTATTAGTTTTATAATCTATTTCTAAATTTGCACCAATATCTGTTGTATTAAATACTCTTTGAAACATTACATAATCACTAATTAAACCCGAGTTTCCTTTGTATGAAGTATATATAGTTAAAACATATTTTGAATTACTTGTTAAGCCATCATATGAATAATTATTTGTTTTTCCATAATTTCCATATTCTTTTAAATCTATTACTTCATTTGTTTTAACATTTAAAAGTTTTGCTTTTACAGTAGTTGTAATCAAATTATTATCATCAATTACACTAAAATCAACATTTATTTTATGACTATTAGCATTACTTGACAAAAGTTCAACATATGGAGCACTCTTGTATTCTGTAACAGTTTCAACTTGATATCTATCCTCTACTTTGATATTTGTTTTATTTTCAGTAGTGTTGCCATTACTATCTTCATTATCAGTTTTATTATTTTCATAGGTAATATCAATATTTTGATCACTATTTATTACGATTTCTTCAAGTTTAACTTTTTCTTCATCATTATATAAAATATTTTTTTTACTTAAATCAATTTTAATATTATCTCCAGCAAGTATATAACATTCTGATGAAATAGTTTCAATATTTAAATCAGTACTATTAATTTTTACAATATTTTTTTCAGTAAATTCAATTTCATAATAATAGTTTTCAAGCATTTTATCAGAACTAGAAAGTTTTAATTTTAAATTTTTTCCTGCAATTAAATATTTATTATCACTAATTCTTCCAATAAAATAATCAAAACTAATATCTTTGTCTTTAGTACTTATTTGATATTTATTATCTTTATATTCAATTAAATAATTACTCTTTATATTATAATAAGATAGATATTTTTCATTCAAATCATCAAGAGGCATCAATACTCCAGTAGTTAAATAATTAATAGATTTATTATTATAAAAGGCAAAGGAATATTTACTTACTACTGTCTTTTCATCATCTTTATTATTAAAGATGATATCATCACTGTAACCATTTTTATATTCCGTTCCACTTAAAAAATAAGCTTTTATTGGAACATCTTTATCTGTAATACTTACATAACCATCTGCATAAAATGTAGGCTTATCTTTAAAAGCAAATTTATATAAAGAAAATACTAAAGCAGAAAAAGCAATAATGCTAACTAAAATTATTGTTACAAGCGATTTATTTTTCATATTTATACCCTTCTTTATTTTACAAATATATTGTATCAAAATATGGTTACAAAAACAAGAAAAAAAGACTATTTTTTCATAGCCTTAATTATTTTATTTTAATTCATTAATATTAATAATAAAATTTGTAATAGTACTTCTATTCATCTTCTTCATCATCAAAAAAGTCAAAATCATCTTCATCTTCATGATAATAGTTATCATCGTCAGATATATCTTCTTCTTCAAAATCTTCTGGTTCATATTCGCCATTTCTAACAAGTTCTTTTTGCCACTCTTCTAATGATAATGCATTCATTTTCTTTTCTAATTCTTCATTATAATTCATTTTTCCTCCGTTTATATTTATCAAAATTATTCTATCATATTTTTATTTATCTTTAAATATATAATTATATTTAGTTAATAATAACTTCACTAAATTTTAACTCTATTTCACTATTATTGTAAGTTCTAAAATCTAAGAATAATACATTATCTAATTTTTCGTTTATCTCACCATAAGCATAAGATTTATCATTTTTTTGAATATAAAATCTAATTATATTATCTTCTTTATTATTATAAATATAATCTTTATAAATAATAAACAACTTCTTAGATAATTTTATTATTTCATTTTTATCTAATGTATCCAGTTGAATATTAAAACTATCTAAATCATAAGTTGCATTTTTTAGTATATTTAACATTGTAAAATCATTACTTATTTTTTTAAAATCTATTTCAGTTATATCTGCATTTACTTCAACATTTAAAGGTAATACTTCCAATATTTTTAAATAAGTATTAAGAGCATTATATCTTTCAATTTTATTTTTTTCTAAAAAACTATCAATAAGAGTATTTTGAGCAAATTCTAAATTGTGTGTATTAAGTTCAATTTCAAATGTATAGTCCATTACTTTATTATTTATTTCATAACAATATGTTGATGAAGTAAATAATGCAATTCTTTTACCACTATATAAAATGTTATAATCATTTCTATCAAAATAATTTGTTAAATATTTATTTATTAAAACTTTTCCTTGTTTAATATCACGAACTTTTAAATACTGCTTTTTACCTTCATTATAAATAATTGGTAATATAATAACACCAATAATTAAAAACATAATAATTATCTCAAATAATTTAAATTTATTATTCTTAATATAAAATACAATATAAATTGCAAACAAAGCAAGAATAATATAAATAACAATTGTAAAATTATTTATGTAATCACTTAAAGTTGTTATATCTGGTTCTCTAAATATAATATGTATAAATAAAAATAATATAGCAAAAACTAGTATTAAAGAAAAAATATAAAATAATAGCCTTTTTCCAATAAACCATATTTTTTTTAGTATATTTTTCAAAACTACCAACTC
>JBJFGY010000122.1:0-23772 GCA_051893155.1 Bacilli bacterium | reverse complement strand
AATGAATATTTTAGATCAGAAACAGGTAAATATGTTAAGAAAAATCTTCAAAGTAGTTTAATATGTGCAATATTATGTATTATATTTGGTATATATATAATAATAGATAATATATTAAATAAAATAACTTTTTTTGAGATGTTTTATGGAATAAGTATCATAATTTTTGGAATAGTACTAATTATTGCAACAAGAATTATTAAAATTAAAAAAATAAATAATTATGTAGTAAAGAATAAAAAATAACCTTTACTACATATTTTTTATTATGAATAATAAACTAAATTCACTTAAAACTGAAAATAAAATATGGTTAATATATATCTTTATTTTTATATTTGCTTTAATATCAAATTATTATGAAGAAAATTATTTATATACAAATAATAAAAATAGTAAAAAAATATATCAAAGTATTAATTTAACTGTTTTAACAGTGGCATTAATAATATATTTATATTTTGTAGTTATAGACTATAGGCAAATAAGACAAAATAAATATGGCGTACTAAAAGAGGCAGCATCATTAATGTTTTTCATTGCAGGTGTAATTGTAATATATATTGAATATAAAAATCAAAATGATGAGGAAATTGGAATTATTTAAAATTAAAATACATTTTATGATTTTCTAAATTTATATTTTTTAATTTTGTATATTCAGAAATTGATAAAACTTGAACATCTAAATTATATAAAAGTGGAACTAATTTATTTATTGCTTTAACAGTGGTATCATAGGAATCATGAAATAAAATTATATCTCCATCAGAATAATTTTCTAAAACATAATTTTTTATATATTCATCATCATGATAACGCCAATCATTAGTATCTATATCCCATCTTACAAAAGGTGTATCAATACTTTTTAGTACTTTTTCATTATATGAACCATATGGTGGTCTTGTATATTTTAAATTTTTCCCAGTTATATTATAAAAAATTTCATTAGATTTTAGATATTCTTCTTTAACTTCAGTTATTTTTTGCTTTGTAAAATATGTATGTTCATAACTATGATAGCCTACTTCGCTATGTGAATTAGCAACTTTTTTTACAGTTTCTTTGTCATTTAATAATTTATTACCAAGCATAAAAAATGTTGCGGACATTTTATAATCCTCTAAAGTATTTAATATATTTTTCGTTTTTATATTGTTTGGCCCATCATCAAAGGAAAAAACAATTGTTATCTTATTTTTATCATAATCAAAACCATCCTCATTTTGATATGAATATGGTGGAACTTCAAAATTTAAATAGTTCTTTATTTCATTATAATAAATCTTTAAATCAAAAAATCTATTTGTATCTAATACATCTTTACTTAAATTATATTTAATTAATATATAACTATCGTAAAATAAATACTCTTTTTCAGCATAATTATCTAGTAAACTTGCTATAGCAGTAGGATATTTATAATAAAGAAGTTCACTTATTTTTTTATTTGTATCCCCTATTTTATTACTTTTTAAAATATCCTCAAAAGTAATTTCTTTATTTGTTTTATAATCAATTATTTTACTTACTAAATTATTATTTTCATTTAAAACTAAAAAAACATATTTATCATCCATAATAGTTTTAGAAATAATATTATCATCCTTAATAATAATTGTTTCGTTTACTACATTTGGTTTATTAAATACTTTTTTATCGCTTAAATTTTTAGGATATACTAAATATATAAACATAATTAAAATAATTAATATTAATATTATTAATTTATTATTTTTCAACTTGTATTTTTTTGTTTTATTTTTTTTCATATCTTTCATATAAATATTATTTATTATCTTCTTTTATTTTATAAAGAATATTTAAAGCTTCAATTGGAGTAATATTATTAATATCAATATCTTTTAAATAATCATGTTTTTCTTCTTTTTTTTCTTCAAAATCAAAAGATAATTGAGTTGAAGAACATTTATTATTTGGTTTATTTTCTAAGGTATTTAATATTTCGTTAGCTCTTTCGATTAATTTATCTGGAAGTCCCGCTAAAAAAGCAACATGAACACCATAACTTTTATCAATTGAACCATTTTTAACTTTATGGAGAAAAATCAATTCTTTTCCATTTAATGAGGCATCTACGTGAACATTTTTTATTGACTTATATTTTCTATCTAAAACTGTTAGTTCATGATAATGAGTTGAAAAAAGTGTCTTACATTTAATATTCTCATTAATATATTCAATTATACTTTGAGCAAGAGCCATACCATCATAAGTAGCTGTACCACGGCCTAATTCATCAAATAAAATTAAACTATTTTCAGTGGCATTTTTTATCGCATTATTTGCTTCACTCATTTCTACCATAAATGTACTTTGACCACCAGCTAAATCATCAGATGCACCAATTCTAGTAAATATTTTATCTATAATAGGAAGATTTGCTTTTTTACATGGGACAAAAGAGCCAATTTGAGCCATAATAATTGTTATAGCAATTTGCCTCATATATGTTGATTTACCACTCATATTTGGACCTGTTATTAATAAAGTTGAAATTCCTTCATCCATTTTACAATCATTTTCCACATATTCATCTTTTAAAGTATTTTTTACAACAGGATGCCAACCACTTGTTATATCAATTGAATGACTCTCATTAATATTAGGTCTTACTAAATTTAAATTTTCAGCCATATTTGCTAAGTTACTCATAACATCAAGATAACTTAAACTATCAGAAGTATTTCTAAGTTTTGGAACATATTTTTTTATTTCATTTTTAATTTCCATAAAAAGTTCATACTCTAAATCAATTATTCTTTCTTCAGCATTTAAAATTAAATCTTCTTTTTCTTTTAATTCTTTTGAAATAAATCTTTCACAATTTGCTAAAGTTTGTCTTCTTTCGAAGCCAAATTTTTCAGCAATATCTTTTGCTTGCCCTTTACTTATTTCAATATAATAGCCAAATACTTTATTAAAACCAACTTTAAGATTTTTTATTCCAGTTTTTTCTTTAATTTCATACTCAAATTTTGCAATATAATCTTTACCATTTTTTTTAATATTTCTTAAATCATCAAGGTCATTATTAAAACCATCTTTAATTAAGTAACCATCTTTTAGCGTAATTGGAGGATCTTCATAAATAGCTTTTTCAAGTAAATTATAAATATCTTCAAAAGTATCTATTTTAATATCAAAATTTAATTTATTAATTATTTCTTTAATTTCAGGAAGTGGTTTTAAGCTTCTTTTTAATTGTAATAAGTCTCTAGCATTTAAACTACCATTAGTAATTTTTCCTGTTAATCTTTCTATATCATATATTTCATTTAAATTAGCAATAAGTTTATCTTTCAAAATAAATTCATTGTTTAATTTTTCAATCATATCATAGCGTTTATTAATAATTTCTTTATCTTTTAAAGGATTAAGAAGCATATTTCTAAGCTTTCTACTTCCCATAGCAGTTTTGCATTTATCTAAAAGCCATAATAATGAAAACTCACGAGATTTATTTCTTTGTGTTTGAACTAATTCTAAATTATTTATACAATAATCATCCATATATAAATAATTATTATTATTAATAATAGTAATATCTTCAATTGAAGATAAATCTTTAAGTTGAGTATTTATTAAAAAATAAAATAAATGTTTTACCCCAATTATGCATCTTACATCCGATAGTTTATTTTCAATTAATGGATTAATTTTATCAATTTCATATGGACAAATATCAATATCAACATTATATTTATTTTTTATTTCATTAATTAAATTAGCATTAGTATTATCTTTTAAAACAATTTCTTTAATTTGATATTTAACTATTTGATTACCTAAAGTATTAATACTTTTTGAAATTTTATTACTTAATAAACTACCTGTAGAAATATCAAGCATTGTTAAAATATAAAGATCAGGATATTCTAATAATGATGCTACAAATGAATTATTATGAGAATCAAGAAGTTCTAAATCAGCAATAGTTCCTTTACTAATTACATCTGTAACTCCTCTTTTTACCATTCCTTTAGTAAATCTAGGATCCTCAAGTTGTTCACAAATTGCTACTTTATATCCTTTGTTTACAACCTTTTCAATATAACTTTTAACAGCATGATATGGAACTCCACACATTGGAACTCTTTCATTAAGACCCGCTACTCTACCAGTTAAAGTAAGTTCTAATTCTTTTGAGGCAATTAAGGCATCTTCAAAAAAAAGTTCATAAAAATCTCCTAAACGATAAAATAATAATGTATCAGGATATTTATCTTTAATTTCCATATATTGAGCCATCATTGGGCTTAATTTATTTCTATCTACTTCACATCTTTTCATAATTAAAATTCATCAAACATATATAATGGGTTATTTTTCCTAACTAATTTTAAATTTTGCCCATTTAAATTTTTTCTATTTTCCTTTCTTTGCATATTATCTTTTAATATAATCATATAAAGCATTAAATATTCCTCTTTTAATAGATCAGGATTATTAAAATCACATTCTTGATTATTTAAAATTTTTAAAATCATATTATTTATTTTCTTTGCTTCAGGATCTGTATCAAACAAAGTATATTCATACAAATCAGTATACATTAATTTAACAAAATATGGATAATAATTTTTTAAAAAAATAAAATCATCAGAATTTTTTATTGCGTTATTAACAGTTGCTTTATCAAATAGATTATTTGAATATTTAATACATATTAAAAATAATGATTGAACACTACTTCTAATTTTATCATTTAAACTTTCTATTTTCTGTTTTAAATATAAAATTTCATTATATTTACTTGGTTTTTGTTTATTTAATCTATTTTCTATTTTTTTTACGTATTCTAATTTAAATATTAATATATAAAATTTTTTTATTATACTAATACCAAATTTTTCATCATCTAAAAATTTTTCAATTAAATAATTTATATCTTCATTAATATTTTGATTATCTAAATAATAATAATACAAAATATTTTTAATAATTCTTTTTGCTTCATATTCACTATCTAAATCATACATATTCACAATATCATAATAAACATTTTCTAAATATTCTCTTGTTAAATATTTATTTATTTTTTCTTTTAAAAATTCATATTTTTCATCAAAAGTATTCTTTTTGCCAAAACTAACATAATTAAATAAATTGTTAATTAAAAATACTTCAACATCGGTAAACATAAAACCTCCCTAACAATAGTTTAATTATAGCATTTAATTTAAATTATTTAAATAATTTATTGCATCATCAAATGTTTCTACCATAACTAAATCAAATTTTAAATTAAATTTTTGATATACTTCAAGGGCTTCTTCATAATTATCTTTTGGAATAAAAAATACATCTGCTTTATCTTTGCTTGCACCAAGCATCTTATATTTTACTCCGCCAATAGCTCCCACCTTGCCAAATTCATCAATCGTTCCTGTTCCCATAATATTTTTACCATGAGATAAATCATTTTCAGTTATTTCATCATATATTGCAAGAGAAAGCATAAGTCCTCCAGAAGAACCAGCTTCAGACGATTTTGTTTTAATATCTATTTTAGGAGTAGTTTCATAATCATATTCAGTCGTAATAGCAATACCTATTTTTTTAAGCCCATCAAAGTCTTTTACTATTGCATATCTATTTTCTATTTTACCATCCCTTAAAACTGTTATATTAACTTTATCATTTACTTCTAATGAACCAATATAATCTTGAAATTCTTTTAAATTTTCATATTTTTTACCATCAATAGAATCTATCTCATCTAAAACTTTTAAATCTGTATCACTATCCTTACTAATATAAGTAATATAATGTTTTTTATCATTTATAATAATATCCTTGCCTGCTTTTGTATAAGCATTATAAGTTGCTAAAAATAATGAGTTTTTAAGTTCTATTTGTTCAATTTTAAATGATAAATCATAATCTATACCACCAGTTATATCACTTTCATTTTTAATATCCCAATTTGGCATCAATGCAGCTACTATTAAAGATGGAATATTGCCTTTTACAACAGTAACATAATTCATGCTGTAACTTCCTTCAATATTATAACTACCATTAATACTAATGCGTTTATTTAAATTAATTGAGCCACCTGGTTTATAAATAACATAAGGAAACTTATATAAAGCTATAAATACAAATATAATAAGAAATATTATACCTTTATAATTTTCTTTGATAAAATTTTTAAATTTTTCATATATTTTATTAAACATATTATCACCTTAGTTCATTATAGCAAAAAATAGGAAATTTATGAACAAAAAAATTATAAATATATTATTAATTACAATTATTTTTTTATTAATTATTTTAATATTTAAAAATAATATTTTATTTTTAACATCAATAAATGATTCACTTATTTTATTCATTACAAAAGTATTTCCATTTTTATTTATTATGATGATTTTAAATAATTTATTAATAAAATGTAATTTACCATATTATTTAAATATAGTTTTTAAAAGACCAGAAATTTATATAATAATAATGTCAATCTTATCAGGTTGTCCAATTAATGCAATAATTATTAAAAATTATTTAGACAATAAAATTATTAATGAAAAAGACGCAAGTATTATATTATCTTTTACTTGTTTTAATAATCCTCTTTTTTTATATAATAGTTTATTTAATATTTTAAATAATAATAAAAATGTAATTTTTTTTATGATGTTAATTTATTTTATAAATTTAATTTACTATCTATTAATTAGAAATAAATTATCTATTAAAAATATTCAAATAAAATATGAAAATTATAATTTAAAAAAAGAATTATTTGGTATTATTAATAATACTTTATTAAATCTTTTAAAAATAATGGGTATAATTATTTTTTTTAAAACTATAACAGATTTAATATTTTTAAAAGCACATAATATATTAACAACTATTTTAAAAGGTATTATAGAAATAACTCAAGGATTATATAGTATTTCTTTATTAAATATTTCTATTAAAATAAAACAAATTATAGCTTATACTATAATTTGTTTTTCTGGTTTAAGTATTCAAATGCAATTGAGCCTTATATTAGAAAACTATAATATTAATTATAAATATTTTTATTTATCAAGATTTATAATTATTATATTAGGAATTATTATACTTCTTTTTTAAATGAAAAAGTAATATCATCAATTGTATTATTATTATCCTTGTTATCATTTATATTTGTTGTATAAATTGGAATAATGCACTGAGTATATTTTGTAGTAGTTAACCCATCACCAACATCAGTACATGAAATATTACCTGCAGTTGCATTTTTTATAGTCCACTTTCCAATAGGAGTCGTTCCTTGAGTAAAAGAAATTTTATTATTATCACGATCTATGGTTATTTTAAATACAACACTACCAGAAGTAAGTTCTAATTCATTATCACCATTAATCATATAATTATCAATTGAATAACACATTAAAGTATCTTCAATTTTAGTAATAATTTCTATTCTATTTGCTTGATTTAATGAAGCAAAATAATCATCATCTTTTTCAAAAGTTACATTTGAAAGTAAATTGTATAAAAATAACATTACCACGCTAATTAAGGAAATACTTATAATTAGTTCTATAATAGATATACCTTTATTATTTAGTTTCATATTCCACCACCTGTACATACACTATTAAATTTTCTTCCACCTAATGAAAAAGTATATGGATTACTTTCTGTTCCATCACCTATTACAGGGGTATCTTTAGAAATAGAAATAACAGGTCTTACAGCAAGGGAACTTGAAACTTTAATATTATTAAAAAGCTTTCCATTTGAGCTAATATAATAATTATAAGCACCACTATTATAATGGCTTGGAGTTAAAGTCCAAAAATTAAATCCATTAGTTAAATAATTACTTGTACTATCATTTGAGGTATTTAATCCCATCAAAATTGCTTCTTCATATGAAAGTAAACCTATTGGATAATCTAACAGTCCATTTGAAGAATAATAAGTTGGTATAGTAAAAAATCTATCATCTGCATCATTACATTCTAAGTTAGAAATAGTATTATTATAATTTTGAAAATATTGCGTACTTGTTCCATAACCATCAGCAATAGTAGTTTTAGCTGCATCAATAAAGGCATTACGATTTGTACAAAAAATTGAACCTACGATATATTCTTCGTATTTAGTTTTACTTAAGTTATTTTTATACCAATTATCTAAGTAATTTTTAATTGTACTATTATTTCCTAAACCATGATTATTATATAGACTATATTTATACCCAACATAAACTGCATCATTTTCAGAAGAATTATAATAACTATTACCAATTGTACCATTATATATTAATCTAATAGAACCATCACCATTAATTCTTATAATACGCCATATCATATCATCACCTGATGAATATTTACCAAATTTAACATAATTCTTCGTAAATTCACCACTATAATAATGAGACGAGCCCATATCATCAGTTGTAGTCATCATAGAGGTAGTATCAATCTGACTTCCAATTGTATAAGTACTTATTTCTTCACTGCTAATATATTTTTTTTTAATATCATTTTTAAGCATTTTAAAATTAAGTCTATTATTTGTATAAGTAGTTAAAATTAAAACTAATAATAAACAAAAAACTAAGAAAAACGAATATATAACTGATATTGAAATAACACCTTTTTTATTTAATTTAATCATAATACACCCACGATAAATAATAAGCATTTTCACATTTCATATTGTAGCTAATTTTATCTTGCTTATCATATAAACTTTTTAAAGTTGAATAATCACTTATGCTTTCATTTACACATTTAGGACAATAAGTTGCATTATTTTTAAAATCATCCTCTATGTATGTTTTAAGACAAGCATTATATCCTCCTCTAACTAATGTATCTAATTTTGAACCATCTTTTTTTTCATAATATAAAGCAATTAATATACTATTAGAATTAGTATCTTCACTATCTAATGTTTGCATAAACTCATCCAAATTACTATCCGAGTATTTACTAGTAAATAATTTATAATTATTACATTTAGTTTGTAAACTTGCATCAATAGTACCATTAATACATTTTTTTATATTACTAATATCTGCAGTTTTAATATAAATTAACATTTTATAATTATATAAGTCATTTAAATCTTTTAATAAAGTATTATCCTTAAAAATTGATTTATAATCAGTTGAACTATTACATTCTAAAGAATTATTTATATCTTTATAATTTACACAAAATTTAGATTCATTATTAAATAAATATACAAAATTGTTTTTAAGACTATTACCATTAGATATATTATCATCATTAATAGCCATATTAAAGATAGTTTCATCAACACTTTTTAATAAAGCATCTCTAATATAGATAGTTTTATATACATAAGCTATATCATCATAATACAATCTTTTTTTCTCATTATTTAAGTTTTTGCTAAAATTTGAATACAAAAAAATAAGAGTTGTAGTTAAAACAACTGTAACAATTATTGTTTCTATAAATACAAAGCCCTTATTATTCATACATCACCTACTATGAAAAGTATAGCAAAGTTAAAATAGATTGTCAATTTACATAAAAAATGTATATATTATAATATGAAAGATTTTTTTAATAATATTTTTTTATATATAATATTATTTATTTTTTCGGTATTAATCCTTTATCAAATATCACTTGTTATTATTATGCCCTTTAAAACTAATTTATTTATATTAGGAATGCTTCTTCTACTTTTAGTTATTGTCATTATCCATATAATATGGTCTGATTAATTTTTCTGTTTTATATAAATATAAAACATTTTCATGCACCTTTTTTGTTTTTTCAAATTCAGTTCCTTCAATTACATCAAATTTAGGTAAGCTTATTAAAATAAATAATAATTTTTTTTCTTCATCAAGAAGTTCAAAAGTGTTTAAATAATTTTCTAAAAAAGATGAAAAATCATAATTTAAATATTCATTATGATATAAATTTACAAAATCTAAAACTGGTGTATCTATTTTATAATTATCCCAACTTACTAAAACAGAATTATCTCTATTTTCTATAAAATGATCCATAGCTAAATTATTATGGACAACACTTACTCTTACTTTTTCTTTATCATTTACTAGAGAATACCAGTTATCAAGTTCATCTTTACAAAAATTTAATGCTTCCCGAATTTTAAAATAATTTCTTGAATATAAATAATTACTTGGACTTTGATATTCTTCATTTAAATTTTTTAAAAAAATTGTATTATAATAGTTACTTAAATATTTAATATTATTTTCAATATTTTCATATATTTCTTTATAATTATCAATATTAGTTTCTTTAAAATAAACGGTTTTATTATGCAAACTACTTAATACATCGGATAAATCCATAAGTTTTTGTTCATTAAATATTACATCTTCATTTACAAATTCAAATAAATTATCTTCGTCACGAAAGTTTTTTACAAGTTTAGGAAAAGATGTAAAACCTCTTTTTTCTAAATAATTAAAAAGTGTATACAAATCTTTATTTTCTTTTTTTAAAACAAATTTTCCTTCGGTTGATTCAATTATTGTAACATTTTTATTTTTTGTAATTCTAAATGGTTTATATACACTTTTTATATATGCTAAACTATTCATTTTCTATAGGAATAAGTAATTTATCATTTTCTTCAATAGTGGTTATATTATTAATGTTTTCTATTTCTTCTTTTGAAATATGATATTTTAAGGCAATACTTTCTAACGATTCACCATTTGAAACAATATGAATATGATATGAAATATAATCATCTTCTGCTTTTACACTATTAATAATAGTTTCACTTTTTATTTCTCTTTCTTCATTATCATTAACTACATTATTCTTTATTTCTTCTTGCAATTCTTCTTTAATTTCATTTTCTTTGGTTTCTGCAATTAAAGAAATTGGTTCACTTTCTTCCTCTACTCTTTCAAAAATAGGTTCTTCTTTTAGGTCTTGGGCTTCAATTACATAATCAATTTTTATATCTAAATCACTTCCATTTAAATCATATGTAAAATTATCAATAGACATATCAAGTGAGGATAAATCTACTCTAGTCGTTAGTTCTACTGAAAAAGGAAGAGTAAAACTAAAATCTGTTTTATTAACACTTAATTCATGTTCTTTATAAGTACCTGTTATTAAAAAATTGCCTAAGATTTCACCATCATTTTTAGTTATTTCATGTTCAAGTGATATACTACATATTTCACTTATTGGTGTGTCAAATTTAACTTTTTTTTCAAAAGGTATTATTAAATTCATAAAAAATCATCTCCTACAAAAGTGTATGAAGATGACTTAATTTTATGACTATTTATTTTTACTATCAATTATGATTGTTATAGGACCATCATTATTAATATTAACAAGCATTTCAGCACC
Source organism: Bacilli bacterium (assembly GCA_051893155.1). GTDB lineage: Bacteria > Bacillota_I > Bacilli_A > RF39 > UBA660 > UBA6448. The sequence goes on along the minus strand of JBJFGY010000122.1, from coordinate 12,403 downwards.
AAATATTCCTGGAAAAGTTGGAACGAAATTATTTAATTTTGTCAGCATTTTTTCATAAATAGGCTTAGCTTCTTTTCCATTTAAGGCATTTATATAACTAGGTCTATTTCCTTTAGATGTATCTGCCATTAAAGTAAATTGACTAATAAGTAAAATACTACCATTTTCATCAATTATACTTTTATTCATTACACCATTTTCATCATCAAAAATACGCAAATTAATAATTTTTTTTACTAAATAATTTATATCTTCATCCGTATCGTTTTCAGTAATTCCTACTAAAACAACTAAACCAAAATCAATTTTATTAACTATTTTATTATTAACCGAAACACTACTATTTTTACTTCTTTGCACTACTACTTTCATATTCTTTTAACATCCTTTACATATCTTAATTTATTAACATTTTTAAGTACTAAATCAATTTGACTTTTATTATTAACTTTAATAGTTACTTTATAATTTAAGTTATCAACATTTTCAATTGAAGAAATATATACTTTAGGAATGCTTACTTTACTTATTATATCAGATAATTTATTTTTATCTGTGGATAATGTAATTAAAATAGATGTTAAATATTCATTATTTACTTCATTTACCCAAGATGCATTAACGATTTTTTCATCATTATTAATAATATTAGAGCAATTTTTACGATGAATAGATATTCCATCATTTTTAGTTATAATACCAACAATTTCATCACCTTTTACTGGATTACAGCATTTTGCAAGATGCGTTAATATTGAAACTTTTTCATCAATTAAAATGTCACTTTTATTATTTATATTTCCTTTTTTAAAAGTATTTTCATTAACTTTTTCTTCTTTTGGATATAAAACATTTAATATATGAGTAACAGTATACTTATATGATCCAATAGAAAAGTAAAGCTCGTCAATATCTTTAATTTTAAGTTCTTTAAAAATAATATTTAAATTATCTTTAGAAAGTACTTCATTTATAGATATTTTCTTTTTACGAAGTTCTTTTTCTAAAATAGATTTACCTCTTTCAATATATTCATTTTTAGTATTTTTTGAAAAATATGCTTTTATTTTATCTTTAGCTTGAACAGTTTTAACAATACTTAGCCATTCTTTACTTGGTGTTGAATTTGGATTAGTAAGGATTTTAACAATATCTCCATCATGTAAAGCACTTGTTATTGGCACCATTACATCATTTACAATAGCTCCTGTCATAGTATCTCCAACTTTAGAATGAACTTTATAGGCAAAATCAATTGGAGTGGCATTTTCAGGAAGCTCTATAACATCCCCTTTAGGAGTAAATACATACATTAAATTACCTAATATATCATTATTAATTATATTATTAAATGCTTCATCATCACTTTCTTCATTATTTTCAATAATACTACGATATACTTCAAGTTTTTGTTCCATATAATTTTGTATTTTTTTAGTGCCTTTTTCTTTATATGACCAATGGGATGCTATACCTTTTTCTGCAATTTCATCCATTTCATATGTTCTGATTTGAATTTCATATTTTCTTCCACCAGGACCAAAAACTGTTGTATGAAGACTTTGATACATATTTTCTTTTGGAACTGCAATATAATCTTTGAATCTTGAAGGTATAGGTTTAAATTTTGAGTGGATTAATCCAACAACAGCATAACAATCACTTTCTTTATCAACAAAAATTCTTAAAGCAAGTATATCATATATATCATCCCATTTTTTGCCAGAACTAAGTTTATTATATATACTATAAACGCTTTTAACTCTACCTTTAATTTCAAATTTTACTTCATTTTCATTTAATAAATCACAAATACTATTTTGCATTTCAATTAAATAATCATTTAATTTATCTACTGTATCATTTAATTTTTCTAATATATCATTATAAACATCTGGTTTTAGATAATATAAACATAAATTTTCAAGTTCACTTTTAATTGAATAAATACCAAGACGATGAGCTATGGGAACAAGTACTGACAAAGTTTCATTTGCAACAATTTTTTGCCTTTCCTTACTTAAAGCATCAAATGTTCGCATATTATGAAGGCGATCAGCAAGTTTAATAAAAAGTACTCTTACATCTTCACATAAACCAACCATTACTTTTCTTAAATATAATGCTGCACTTTCTGAATCATCTACCATTTCTAAATGATTAATTTTAGATAAAGATAAAATTATTTTATAAGTTTTTTCACCAAATTTATTAATTATTTCGTCTTCATTTGCTTCATTATAATCTAAAATACTATGTAATAATGCACAAATAATTGTTAAAGTATCAACATTTAATTCCACTAAAATATTAGTTACTTCTAAAACATGATTAATTTCAGTATCTTTATTTTTACGAATAATACCATTTAAATGTTTTTCAGCATATTCGTATGCTTCTTTTACTTTGGGTATATCATCAGGATTTTTAATATTATTAATTATATTATTTATTGTTATCATTTTTATTCCTCTCAAGGTATTTAATAAGTTTTTCTTTATCTAAAGAAAAAATATTTTCTACCATATCATATAAAGTAAGTGAAGTGCTATCAAGCCAAATATATTCTTTTAAGTAGTTCCAAAGCATTATTTCACTTACCAAAATATTTTCTTTTTTAAGCTCATTTACTTTAGTATTTAAAGCAGGATATAATCTATTAAATAATTCATTTAATGATTTAAATTTAAATTCTTCCATAATACTTCACTATAATCCCTTTATATAAATATTTTACCACGAGTTAAATTAGATGTAAAATAATTAAAGTTAAAGTAATAAACTTTATTATAATGAAAATATTTAAAAATAAATTTTTAACATCAACTTTTATCTTAATGCTTAGTGGTTTATCTACCAAAGTATTAGGTTTAATAATTAAAGTTATTTTTACAAGAATAGTTGGTTCTACCACAATAAGTCTATATTCAATTGTTATGCCAACATACTCTTTACTTTTAACAATATCTAATTTTGCAATGCCAAGTACTATTGCTAAATTAATTGCTCAAAAAAAAGATAAAAAAACACTTAATACTGCCGTTATTATAATAGTATTATTAAATATAATTTTAATAACAATTATGTTTTTAGTAAGTCATTTTATCGCAAATAATTTACTTAAAGAACCAAAAGCATATTATCTTCTTATAGCTATGAGTTTAACTTTACCATTTTCTTCTTTAGCATGCATTTTCAAAGGATATTTTTATGGCATACAAAAAAATTATCCGCATGTGCTTTCTAATACAATTGAACAATTAATAAGACTTGCTTTAATTCTTACAGTTATTCCAAAACTAATAAAAATATCATATGTTCATGCTGCTGCTGGATTACTTTTAACATATTTGTTTACTGAAGCTGCATCAATAATAACATTTTCTTTTTGTATGAATAAAAATATGTTAAAAAATATGTTTAGTTTTAATTTTTCTAAAAATAATGCAAAAGATATCTTAAATTTATCTATTCCAAGTGTCACAAGTAAAATCGTAGGAAATATATGTTATTTTTTTGAACCAATAATTCTTACAAATATTTTATTATTTAAAGGTTATTCAAATAGTTTTATTTTAACTGAATATGGAGCTTATAATGCGTATGCTATTTCGACACTTACTATACCATCTTTTTTTATAAGTGCTATATCACTTGCCCTACTTCCTGAAATATCAAAATATATTGAAAATAAAAATATTTATTACGTAAAAAAAAGATTAAAAGAAGCTTTAATCTTTACATTTTTAATTGGTTTAACATCTAGTTTTATAATATTTATATTTAGAAATGAATTATTAATGCTTTTATATAAAACTACATTAGGAACAAATTATATAAAATACTTAGCACCTGTTTTTATACTTTTTTATTTTGAAAGTGTATTTGCTTCATTTATGCAAGCAATAGGTAAAACTAAAATTACATTAAAAATTACAATACTTGCCTCAGTAATTAAACTTATTTGTTTAACATTTTTATCATTTTTTAAAATTGGAATATATTCACTTTTAATTTCAGAAATAATAAATATTATTGTAGTAGTATCACTAAACTATTTTTATATTAATAAATATTTAAAGTATAATTAAAACATTTTATCGACATTATTTGGTACTTTATCATTAACTATTTTATCTACTATTTTTTGTTTTTTTTCTTCACTTACACTTTTTCCTGTTATATTAGAAAGTGTATCAATTACCTCTCTAATAGTTGTTTCATCTTTCATATTTCCATTTTGGAGTTTTTTAGCAAGACTAATTATTGTTTCTTTATCAACTTTGGTTTTATTTTTTACTTTTCCCCAAAATTTATTATCCATTTTCATATTGATCACCTAATATATATTATGCAATAAAAAAAAGAAAACCTAAGTTTTCTTCTAAATTAATTATTTTCTTTTATTATTTCTAATGCTTTATGCATTGTCATATCATATTTTACAATATCAATTGTTCCATATGCTTTAATAAGTTCATCAACTGAAATACCATAATTTTCAGCCATTTCTTTAGCCTTAGCGTCAACTTCTTCTTTTGTAAAATCGATATTTTCATTTTTAGCAACTTCTTCAATTAAGAAACGATATTTTATTCTTTTAAGTGCTTCATCATGCATTTTTTCATGAAGTCCTTCTTCAGAATCACCAGTTAATTCATAATATTTATTTAAATCTAATCCTTGCATTTTAAGTTGCTCTTCATATTGATGAATCATTCTATGAATTTCATCATCCACTATTTCATCATTTATTGTAACTAACATATTTTCACATGCTTTATCAAGGCATTTATCAAGGTGTTCATCATCTATTTTTGCTTCTTTTTCGCTTAATAAATCTTTTTTGATTTTTTCTTCAAGTTCTTCTTGAGTTTTAATATCTTCATATCCTAAATCTTTAAAGAAATCTTCATTAATTTCAGGAAGTACTCTTACTTTAACTTCATTAATTTTAACTTCAAAAGTTACATCTTTATTTTTTAAATTTTCAACATAATCTTTTGGAAATTTAAGATTTAAAGTAACTGTTTCACCAGTTTTATGACCTATTAGGCCTTCTTCAAAACCTGGAATAAATGATTTAGAACCAATTTCAAGTGAGAAGTTTTCTGCACTACCACCTTCAAGGGCTTTTCCATCAACAATACCATTAAAATCAATAATAGCAGTATCACCATTTGTAATAGTGCCTTCTTCTTTAACTACTAAATCAGCCATTTGATCTTGTAATTTTTTAATTTCACTTTCTATTTCTTCTTTAGTTACTTTAGCTTTTTCTTTTTTAATTCCTAAATTTTTGTATTCTCCTAAAGTGATTTCAGGTTTAGTAATAATTGTAAATGCAAAAGTAATTTCTTTTTCACTAATATTTTTAACATCTACCTTAGGTTCAATAATTGGAGTTAGTTTGTTATCTTCTAAAACTTTTTTATAACCAATACTTACCGCTTCATCAACAGCATCCATATAAAGTGATTCAATACCAAATTTTTTGATATAAATATCTTTTGGACAACTACCCTTTCTAAAACCATCAACTTTAACTTCTTTAACTTTTTTCTTAAATGCATTATCTAAGCATTTTTCCCATTCATTATTTAATTTAATTTCTATTTCATGAACATTTTTTTCCATAATATTTTCCTTTCTTTTTTCTATCATATTATATAATATTAAATACTTTTTTACAAGAAATATTTTAATATTATTTTATACAAAATACTGCATATAATGGAATTGATTTAATACCATTAATAATTCCAAAGTTTTTGGTAGATAATCTTATACTATACACAGGATTATATTTTTCAATAAATGTTTTTAAACTTTTTGATTGAGTATTATCTGCTGATTTTACTTCAATAGGTATTATTCCATTATCATTTTGAATTAGAAAATCAATTTCTAATGTTGATGATTCATTTTTATAATATAGAAGATCATAACCCATACTTTTTAAATGAAAAGCAACATAATTTTCTGCAATTATTCCTTTAAAATCATTATTTAAAATATTATTATAACTTATATTTAACATATTTCTAAGTATTCCCACATCATTCATATAAATTTTAAATATATTTAAATCAATAAAACCATTTAATGGATATTTAGGAGTTTTTACATTATAAGATTTTAATACAATTCGACTAGATAAAAGCCAATCAAGAGATGACTCATATTCTCTTTTTCGAGCATTTGAAGTAATTTTATTATATTGAAATTTATGACTATCATTACCTAGTTGAGATGGTACTGATGAAAATATCGTTTCGATTTTAATAGTTTCATTAGCATTAGTAACATATTTATACATATCTTCAAAATAAGATTTTGTAATATTTTCAACTATATTATTATCAAAATTAGCAATATTTCTTTCACATAGAACAATATTTTTAACCGCTTCAGGCATACCACCAGTATACAAATATGAATAATAATAATTTAAAGCTTTATTATGCATACTTTCAAGCATTGGAGTATTATTATCATAATGAATTTTAATTTGCTCAATTAATGCATCTTCATTGAAAGCCATTAAATATTCTTCAAAATCCATTTGATACATTGTTATCATATCAACTTTACCCACTGGAAAAGCTTTTTTGTTTTTTGATCTTTTAAGCATAACTCCAAGTAGTGAACCAGCACATATTATTCTTAAATTAGGATGTTCTTCGGCAATATATTTTAAATTAGATATTAGAGTTGGGCTTTCTTGTATTTCATCAATAAATAAAATAGTATTTTCATCAATTGATTGAATATTACAAAGTGAAAGTAATTGAATATATTTTTCATTAGCATTTTGTTTGGATTCATATAATTCAACTATATCTGTTCTTTCAAATAAATTTACCTCAAAATAATTTTTAAATTCATTTTTACAAAAATTATCAATTACATATGTTTTACCAACTTGTCTTGCACCAAATACAATTAAAGGTTTTCGATTATTTGATTCTTTCCATAATAATAATTTATTATATATTTTTCTTTTCATTAATCCTCCTACATATAGTTTAATTTTATTATATTATACCATTAAAATCAATCTTTAAAAATATAATTATCACATTTTTTTGACCACTTTAATGTAGAATTATCACATTTTTTGGGGGACTTTTTGACTTAATTATCACTTTTTTTGACGACTTTTTTTAAAATTCTATTTTCTAGGCATATTTTTTAAATATTCTTCTTTTATATAATCATTTGTAATATGAGTATAAACCTCAGTTGAAGCTAGTGAGCTATGACCTAAAAATTCTTGAACACTTTTTAAAGGGCATCCATTATTAAGCATATGAGTTGCAAATGTATGGCGAAATGTATGAGGATGAGCATTATTATTAATGCATGCCATTTGACTTATTTTTTCAATAATTAGTTCTACACCCCTAACAGTTATTTTATTTCCTTTACTATTTAAAACTAAATATTCATTTTTATATGGATTATTTTTTAAATAAGTATTTATTGCATCTAATGCATAATTTCCAAAAAAGACAATTCTTTCTTTTTTACCCTTACCCATTACTTTAATAGTTTTATTATTAAAATCAATATCACTTATTTTAATATTAACTAGTTCACTAACTCTTATTCCGGTTGCATATAAAAGTTCTACAATCATTTTATTTCTTAATGATAAAATATCTTTTTCAGTAATACTTTCAAGTATTTTTTGTAAATCTTCATAGGATAAAAAATTAGGCAATTTCTTATCCATTTTAGGATTACTAATTAATTTAAACATATTTACTTTAACAAAACCATTATCAAGTAAATAATTATAAAAACATCTTAAACTAGAAAGTATTGTCCCAATACTTCGATTAGATAATTTTTCACTATCTAAATATTTTAAATATTTAATAATATCATCTTTATTAATATTTAAATAATTTAATTTATTATTTTCTAAATATTTTAAATAATCTTTTACATGTAAAAGATATTCTTTTATAGTGTAATCAGAATAATTAAGTTCATATTTAAGATATTCTTCAAATTTATTTATTTCTTTCATATTCTTCCTTTTTTAAAAGCCACATAAGTGGCTTTATTTTTAATATTTAAATGTTTAACCCAATATTTTTCCCTCTTATTTATCTTAGCGTTAATTTTTTCTTCGGCGCCTCGCGAAAGGGTTTTCGCGAGGTCTTGCTAGTGTAAAGTGTTGGCACCTACTTCCCTTTCCCCTATTCTATTAAATAAGGCGAAGTATATGACCCATCTCCTGAGGCATATCCGGTGCCAGGTTTTAAGGAAACGGACGGCCGGGCCCCGACGGAACTAAACACATTGACGTAACTCATGCTACCCGAACTAGAGACACTACGCCCGACAGCGTTGTTGTTGATGAAATCGCTAGGGGACCCAAGCCAATAATACTGGCCTGTATTTAAATAATATGTGCTTGAACTTGCGTCCTTATAAGCAAGCCATACTTCTGGTGCGGTAAGTAAACCTACTGGATATTTAAGTGGTGCTTTTGCATTTTCTACTTTAAACTGATCTGTCTCATTTGCACATACTAAACTATAATTTGTACTATAATTTTTAAATTGTAAATAACTTGATGAACTTGTTGTACTTCCTCCATTTGGATTCCAGCCACCCAAGCTTAATGTACTTCGGTCATTACAAAATGTGGTATCTTCCAGATAAGATGTATATGTTGTCATATTATTTTCATACCAATTTTCTATATATGTTTTCATAGTTGAATCAGTTTTATTTACATCATCTGCATATAACATTTCATTTAAGGCATCATTTACTGATTTACCACCTGTAAGTGTTATATAATATGCATATGAAGAAGTAGTATAATATACATAATATAAAGACGAGCAAGTAGTTCCTGTTGTGAAACACGTATAATGGTTATTATTTATCGTATTATACCCATCTGACCAAGTTTCTACTGTCATTGTATCAGTAAGTGTATACGAGCCATCAGCATATGTAAATGAATTGCCAAAGACAATATTAGACTGTGATGACATATCTTTAGATGAATAAGAATATACTGTATTATACATATATCCGACATATGCTGGTGAGGTATACCTACTATTAAATTTACTTGTTCCTATTTGAGAATCAGTATCAGTATTATTGCATGTTAAATATGAATTACCTGTAGGTTTTCCTATATAAAACACTACATTATCACTACCACTTGATACTGATGAATCTTTTGTATATTCTACTTTTATTACATTTGAAGTAGTAAGTCCTTCAAGATTAATTGTTCCACTTACTTCACCACTATAAGTACCTATTGCATTATCATCTAAATAAAATATTACTTCATCACAGCCTTCCTCTGAAGAAACTGTATAAGATATTACATAATCACCAGTTTCAGCAACCGTAAATATTATTGTTCCCGTAGTACTATCTGTTTGATTTGTACTTGTCCATGTTTTATTTGTACTATCAAATGTATATGGGTAGTTTGCATCATTTGATACATTTAAATACTGTGATTCTTCAATTGGAGTAGTTTCAATAACTGTTTTTTGTGTTCCATTATAAACAAGTTTAACTCCTCCAGTATCAGTTGTTCTTACTATTTTCCAGCAAAATCCTGCAAATAAAACATTATTATCTTCAACGGCACCATTATAATAATATACTGGGTTTGCATAAGTATCTGAGCCATCACCATCATATAATTTTACAAATGTATTTCCTTCATTATATTTAGCTTGAATTGTTTTATATAGTGATGGAATTTCTTTACCTAACGCGCCATTACCAAGTGCAATATATCCTTCAAATAATTTATTCATTGTACTATTTTGTCCAAGTCCACCTTCATTTTCATCTATCCATAAATATAAATAATAACTTTTAGTCGTTTTAGCAGGTACTGTCTTATCTCCTACGCTATAACCTATAGATATATCTTGATTATATTTTTGTTTAAGTTCAAGTTTTATATCATTATTTAATTTTATACTTTCTGACACTAATGTACCAGATGATGGCGTTTCACTTTGCTCAACTAAAACATATTTTAATGCCACTACCGGCATAGTAGAATTACTAGTTGGTGCAAGCAAAACTTTTAAATTTTGAGTAGAGTCACAATTATTAACAACATCAAATGAAGTTCTATATACATCAGAAGATAATGCTTTAGCATCGGAAATTGGTGCTGCATATTCATTTGCTATTGAAACAATATTAGCGTTTGACATTTGAAGTGTTACACAGGCTGGAATATTATCAATAGTAACTGATACATTAGGATTTTGCTCAGTTTTAGATATTGTAAAAAAGGCATATGAAATAGATATACCTGTGCATAGTATAAGTAATAAAACAATAACACTTAATATTTTATTTCTATTTTTCATATATTCCTTTCTATTGTACAACAACATCTGAATTTTCAATAATAAATGGATTATTATATAACCCTGTACCTGATAACATAACCTTAGAAGATAGAGAAATTACTGCGCGAACTTCAATATTATTTTCAACACTATTGATATACAAAATGCCATCTTCCTTGACAATATTTGTAAAAGCATAACTTTTTACAAATCCAAAGGGTGAACCAGACCAATAATTTGCTCCGGTATATAAATAAAATTCACTATTTGTGTTTTCTTGGCTAGTACCACCTGCATATAACAACTCATCAATCGTTATTAAACCGACCGGATATGTTAGCGCTCCATTGCCATTAGTTGTATCATCTACTGTAAACCTATCGGCCTTAGTTGTACATTTTAAACTTGGCGTTCCATTACTTATTCTTTCTCCAGACGAATAAGACATTGGATCAGTTGGTGCTGATTCCCATGTACTTGAGGTATTTCTATCATTACAATATATTTGATCTGCTAGTAAATTCGAAGACGCATTATTTGCATAATATGATGATAAATTTGTAAATGTATACCAATTATCTAAATACGCTTTTATTGTGCTATCTGTACTTGTTCCATGTTGCTCTCCTAAAGTATACATATATCCTACATATTCTGATTTATCATAACTTGTATTAAATGGAGTCGAACCAATTGTTGTTGAATAATTACTATCTCCCATAACATATTGGTTTTCTTCTGTTGGAACTGTTACTCCCGAATAAATCATTCTTATGGAATTATCGCCATTTATTCTTATTATTCGCCAGTACATATCATTTCCGTTTGATGCTATCTTTGTACATGAACCACCATCAGGGCATGAACTATATAATGTATAATCACTTGAGTTATAATATACATCACTTGTATATTTTCCAAATTTTACCCAGTTGTTATTAACTTTTCCTCTAAAGTAATAAGAAGTTCCAAAGTCATCTTCTGTAGCATACATTCCTACTATTCCAGTTTCTATTGACGTAAGATCTGGCGCGCCTTTTGCAACTATTGCTTCGGTCCCCTCATTTAATGTTAAAATTGTTTCATAGCCATACTCTAAATTACTATTGAATCCACAATTGATATTAGCAAGTTTAATATTACCACTTATATTTGAGCCAACAATATAATCTTGGGCAGTATTTAAATTATAAAAATTAACTGTAAAATTCCATGTATCTAATGTAGAAAGTGATGAAGAAGCATTAGTTTCTATTGTAGCATTTGATAATAATGTAACTGTGCTATTTCCAGTAACATTTACTTCATTAAAAGATAATCCTGATGAAGAAGAACCAGATATAGTAAATTCTTTTAAAGAACTATTTGATGAGTTTAAAGCATTTATTGGTTCATAAACAATATCATAAGAACAGGAAATATCTTTTGCACTATCTAAAGTAGTTAAGTTTAAACTAATATTACCACCATTTGATGTTAACGCAGGAGTAGTATTACTTGCGGTTTCAATACTTAAAGAGTCCTCAGTTAAATTAAGAGATATATTAGTATTTCCTTCAGTAGTTAATGAATAATAAGAAGTATTTATTTGAGTAATAGCATTTGTATTTGTATTTTCAATAAGTCTACCAAAAAAAGCATATGATATAGCAAGTAAAATAGAAAGTGTTAGTAATACACCAATAATAGTTAATAATTTATATTTATTTTTTATTATATTTTCTTTTAATTTCATAATAAAAATACCTTTCTATACTCTATTAAAATAATATCACAAAATATTATTTAATGTCAAAGTAATATAGGTACTTTTTTATAATTATACAAAAAAAATAGATATTACTATCTACTTTTTTTGAAATAACACACTAACTTTATATATAGGCTTTTTATCACCTACATATGCTCGCATTTTTCAATGCCTTAATGATTATACAATATTTTTTTTTACATGTCTAGTATTTTATTTCATTTTTTTCTTAAAAAGTTAATTTTCATTTGAAATTCCGTTTTATTAAGAAAAACTGCAATAAGTCTGA
>JBJFGY010000121.1:0-4939 GCA_051893155.1 Bacilli bacterium | reverse complement strand
GGTTCACATAATGTTGGAACGGTAATTGTTGGATCACAGGTGGCTTCACTACATAGGCTAGTATCAAGTTCAAATATATCTTGAATTGGTTCACCCTCAGAGGCTATAAAAAATCTTTGTTGTCCAGTAGTATTTCCAGCAGCATATAAAACTGCTCCACCATCTTCATTTGAGTATTCATACTTGAATTTAATCTTTACATCACAATTTTCTTCAACTTCTTCGTTTGTTACTTCTGTGTCGTCACTAGATTGTAATGAAAGTAAGTATCCAACATAAATAGTACCTTTTCTATTATCTAATTTTTTAGATAAATCTTCACCTTCAGAAATAGATTCCCATCCATCTTCAGTTTCTAAAAATTCTTTTGAAGCTCCTAAAAGTTTAACTTCAGTTGCTTCATTTTCTTTTTCAACCTCAAATCCTAAATATTTAAAATATTCAGTATCAGAACTTACATCAGAAATATTATTAATATCTATTTTAACAGATACAATTTTTTTTACATATCCATCTTCTTTTTGCTGTTCAGTAGCAGGACCTTTTTCAACTTTACTTTCACTAGATTCATTACCATAATTTTCATTTGCATAATTCATGGCATCTATTAAAAGTTGTTTAATACCATCAAATCCTCCACAATTAATTGATGCTCCTCCACTAGGTCCACTACCAGTTCCAGAACCTCCAGTTGAATCAGATATATATTTATAACATCCATTGCTTTGTTTTTCACAAGTTCCAGAATTATAAGTTTTTTTAATTTCATCACATTGGTCTTTACTATATTCGTTCTTTGAACTATCACATTCAGCACCGCTTTTATCTTCAACTACTTCCCAACATTTTGTTAAAGTATTCTGCTGACAAGTATATTTTTTTGTATTAAATGATTGTTCTTGTTTTCTAGCAGACTCAGCTAAACATCGATCAAGGCTATCAAGCATTTTTTGAGTAGTATTGCATGTTCCATCACCTTCACTATCTGATTTATTCATACAAGTATTTCCAACTAATTTACAATTACTATAATCAAGACAAGTTACATAAGATTGTTTTGTACAATCATCCATACAACTATTTCCATCTAAATAACATAAATCATAACTACTGCATATATTTGATGGAATTCCACTACAATTATCTGCATAATTAATTGAACATTGATCTTCTAAAACAATGTCTTTACTATAATATTGATCACCAACACATTGACTGGATGCATCCCATAAATCAAAATAAATATAATTACTATAAGGAGATGTATAGCAATAATTAACCTTTTTATCTGTTATTTCTCCGCATTTTGTAAATAATTTTGAACCAAGATAATTCGTAATTCCAGTTAAACTAATTGATGAAAACAAAGGTGTATTAGCAGCAACTCTATCTATTCTATATTTAGAACATTTACGGCAAGTATAATAAGAATAATCTTTTTTACCATTCACTAATTGTTGTACTTTTACATCTAATAGTGCAATACCTTTGCCATCATCATCACCAGGATTATCATTTTTTTTCTTACTAGAATTAGATAAAAATTCTGTTAATGTTGAACTAAATGTTGAATCTGATTTCATACAATTAACTGCTGAATCTATTTTTGCTAAATAATCAGTTGTACCAGTATGAGACCAATTAAGCATACCTTTTGAAACTAAAAGTCTAATTGCTAAATGTATTTGTTCTTTATCAGTACCATTATTCATTACATATAATACTGCTAAATCACCTTTTAATTTTGGCATCATTCTATTAACAACATATAATGCACCAGAACCTGCAGCTTTACCTCTATCCATGCAATATGCATCATAAGTTTTGCCTCCGCCAGTTACTGTATGAAGCTGATAACTTTCATTAAGACCATAAGAAGCAGAATGATTTTGTGCAACTCCAGGAGATAATATAAACTGGTCGCCAACATTAAGTGCATTAACGTTCGTTATTATAGATAATAATAAACATATAAATACTAATATGCTTACCTTTTTCATATTATATCCTTTCTTCTTTTTTGTTTTACTATAATTATACCAGCCACGCCAACTATAATTACAACACCACCAGTAATAAAGATAGTTTTATATTCTCTTATAAAATCACCAAGTTTTTGAAAAAAGTTTTCATTTTTATCTTTCTTTTCTTCTTCTCTTTTGCTCTCAATATATTCATTATATTTATTCACAAAATCCATTATATCCATTTTTTCAAAAGTAACATATTTTTTACAAAGATAATAATCAGGAGTATCTTGACAAAATGCAAAATCGTAATATTCATTATATCTAGGTGTTGTTAAATAAAATGATCGATTTAAGCTACTTTTACAATTTGTTTTATTACTTGTATAAACATCAAATTTGTATGTGTGTGTTTCAGTTATATCTTCAACATCAAAACTTGCAATCCCATCTACAACATTATTATAAGTTAATGTTGTTATAGTTTTTTTGCCTTCACTAACTTTTATATAAAAGTCTTCACTTAAATTTAAAATTGATATTTTAAAATAATTATAACCTTCACACTCACTTTGTCCATCATTACAAGTGTATGATGAATCAAATTTACCTGTTTGCTCCTCATATATTGCCTTAATAGTTGCTGCTTCGCTATTAAGTTTTGCTTGATCCTCATATGTACATTCAGCAAAAACATTTCGAATTATAAATAATATCATAAATAAAAATAAATAGTATTTACTTTGTTTCATTAGTACCATCCTACTATTTAAATAGTAACATATTGATAATTTTTTTTCAATAAAAATTGAAACTCCTAAGAATAAAAAAGAACCAAATTTTTTTATGGGTTTTGTATTATAAATAGTGTTGGTGAGTGTAAAATCATCACACTATTTTTTATATAAAAAAGACATGTAATCTGATACAATGTAATTGGATAAAACATTGAAAGGTTGTGATTACATGTCCAATAATGATTATATACTAAATTTATTAAATATAAAAGATAGTAACATCAATATTTTTAATAATATTGAAGAAAGAGTTATCAAAAATAGAAATTATAAGATTATTGAAGGTGTTTTAACTTATATTCCAGAATATTGTCCATGCTGTGGCATTGTTAATGAATCTCATAACAATATTATAAAGTGGGGTTTTAAAAGAAATTGCAAAATTAAAATACCAAAAATTTCTAATTGTTATTCTTTATTAATTCTTCATAAGCAAAGATTTTATTGTAAAAATTGTAATAATACATTTATTGCTGAAACTAACCTAGTAAACAAATATAAAAATATCTCTAATAACACTGAACTTCAAATAAGTTTTGAATTAATCCAAAACAAAGTGAAAAAGATATTACTACAAGATTAGATGTTTCTGTTTCTAAAAAAAAGCACTAATATTATATAAAGAAAATATAAAATATATTAAAAATTCATTTAAATACGATATTAATAATGGAATTATTGAAGTCACTAATAATTTAATTAAATGCTTAAAAAGAATCGCTTTAGATATAAAAAGAATGATCATTTTATTGCTCGTATTTTTCTAATTAAAGGCATTATAAAAGGATGATTTTCATCATCCTTCATAAAGTTACATTTATCAAATTTATTGTCTACCAACACTATTTGACAAAGAACCATTTCTAGTTATCCCAATAATTTAACTTACATTCTTTACTTATTGATAAATGATATCTATGTTCTTTACCTTCTTTTATAAAAGATAAAGTCATATATGCTACATTTTCTTTATAATCTTCTAAAAAAATTGAATATGTTTTTTCATATGTGTCATTATTTTTAGATTTAATGGTTAAATTATTATTATCTATTGAATAATCAAGAGTACTACATTCCTCATTATTATCTTCATTATAATAACAATTTATTACTTCATCTTTGCCAAAATTAAATGTAGCATTGTTTTTTAATTCAAATAGAACATTTTCACCATCATAAATATCATATGTATCAACTTGCCAACATCCATATAAATTTTCTTTTTTAATATTATAATCTGTTTCAGTTGGTGTATAAACTGTTCTTGTAAGATTTGTTAAGTTATTCTTTTGTTTACATGCAGCAGTAAATAATAACATTATTATAATTACTATGCAAAATTTAATTATATTTTTTTTATTAGAAACAACAATCATAAGTACTCTGCCCCTTTATATGATAACAAACTGAACCACCTTCACATGTACAATAATCAGCAAATGATGGACAATTAATTGTAGATGAACTAGTACATGTACAACTATTTCCACTTGATGATCCTCCACCTCCAGAAGAACCACCACCACCTGATGATCCTCCACCTCCGGAAGAACCACCACCGCCTGATGAACTACATCCTGAACTCATAGTCAATTGACTTCTTGGTATTGAGCCATTACAATATCCATCATCACAGCATTCTGTTATATAAACCCACGTACCGTTATAACATCTTTCTCCGTTTATTGGTGTACAACTGTCACTACCACCTGATGAACAACCTGAGTTATCAGTGCATGATTCATAACTTGTTTCTGTACCACAATAACTATCATCATAATTTGAAT
Source organism: Bacilli bacterium (assembly GCA_051893155.1). GTDB lineage: Bacteria > Bacillota_I > Bacilli_A > RF39 > UBA660 > UBA6448. The sequence goes on along the minus strand of JBJFGY010000121.1, from coordinate 388 downwards.
ATGTTTTATATTTTACACTTCTTGTACCTGTTCCACATGTATTACTACAACTTCCATATGTTGGCGTTCCAGAAGTATATGTAGATGAACAACAAGTCATTGTATTGCATGATTTTGATTCACTTTGAGTTTTACAACTATATGTTGAAAAATAATAATCATTATAGTAAACACTTCTTTTTTGTGTTCCACCATCACATGATGCACTGCATGAACCCCATGAACCATATGAACTAAACTGAGTTTTATCACAATATGCATACATTGTATATATTACACTTTTATTATCTGCATTTCCTACTTTATCTTTAGCATGACCATATATTGTATATCTTGCTCCACTTCCTTCATTTGATGGTAAAGTATAATCTATATTACATGTATATTT
>JBJFGY010000120.1:0-24407 GCA_051893155.1 Bacilli bacterium | reverse complement strand
ATTATAATTATTATAACAAATTTGATTGCGAAAAAATTTATTCTATTTTACTGATTTTACTATAAAAAAAATTAACTAATTTACATTAGTTAATTTTTGGCAATTTTTAGAAAACACACATTGCTATAGTTAGTATTACCATTGCTGCAAGTCCAATTAGTGCTACTATTTTAAATGCCCATTTAAACCAAGTTGAATATTCAACTTTTGCAAGGGCAAGTCCACCCATTATTGCTCCACACGTTGGTGTAATTAAATTTACCAAACCATTTGAAGCGACAAGTATCATAACATTTGTTTCTACAGAGAATCCTAATTGAGCTGTTAATGGTCCCATAATAGGTGTAGAAAGTGTTGCTATACCAGATGAAGATGGAACTAATATTGATAAGAATATATGAAGTATAAAATTAAGTGGTGCATATAATACCGCTGGCATATTCTTAAGTGCTTCTGCAGCATTATATATTATATAATTATCTAAATATGTTGCCTTCATTAGAACAGATGCACCTCTTGCAACAGCAATTATAAGTATTACACTTAATATATCTGATGCTCCACCTAAGAATGTATCAACAAATTCTTTTTCATTAATTTTACCTATAATTCCAATAATTATTGACATTATAAAGAACCATACTGCAGCATCTTCAAACCACCAATAACCAAAGCAATTACCAGTTAAGAATGCTGACCAATGTGTTCCAGCATCTGCAACTTCTGCAGAGATTATTCCAAAATCAACCCAAGGAATAAAGCCCACAATCATTATAACAAATGTTAAACCAAACAATATTAAAATTATTTTTTGTCTTGTTGAAAGTTTTACTTCATCATTAACAAAATCTTCTTTTGCATAATGTTTTTCCATTTCTTTTTGTTCTTGTAAAGAAAGAAATGTAGAACCTTTATCGGCTTTTACTTTTGCAGCATATTTTAATACAAAAGCTACTGCAATAATATAAGAAACTAACCATAAAATACAACCTAGTAAGATAATTGTACCTTGATTAACAGTTATACCTTCAGGTAAAGCACTAACAGCTGCACCAACAGCAAATGGATTAATTGTTGAACCAAGTACGCCAACGCCTGCTCCAAGAAGTACAGTAGCAGATGCTACAATAGTATCCATACCGGCTGCAACCATTGTAAATGATAATAGTCCGTAGAATGCTACTGTTTCTTCAAGCATTCCATATGTAGTACCACCTATAGAAAATATAAACATTAATATTGGAATTAAAACTAGTTCTTTTCCCTTTAATTTTTTTACAAGTACTTTAACACCTGTTTCTAATGCTCCAGTCTTTGCAATAATTGCAAGAAAACCACCTAGTATTAAAATAAATATACTAACATCTGCAGCATCTTCAAAACCAAGTATTGGAGATAATACAAAATCTGAAAATGTTGCTCCAACTACGCCACTACCATTAATTATAGTATCTCCGTCAAATTGGGCTGTAGGTAAAAGATGTGAAACAATAGCAAGTGCAATTATAATAATAAATATAATTGTAAATGATGTTAAAGAAAACTTTTTCTTACCCTTTTTTGTCTTTGCCATTATTATTTCCTCCTATAAAATATTTTTGTGCCTTTATTGCCATTAATTGCTTCAAGACCCTCATCAAGTGAAGCAATAATAGCTGTGCCCTTTGGATTATTTTCAACAAAGTTAATACAGGCATTAATTTTAGGAAGCATACTCCCTTTTGCGAATTCATTATTATTAATATAATTTTTCAAAGTATTAGTATCTACTTCATCTAAAGCTAATTGATTTTCCTTATTGAAATTTATATAAACTTTATCTACAGCTGTTAAAATAAGTAAAATATCAGCGTCAATATTACTTGCAAGGGTACTACTAGCAAAGTCTTTATCAATTACTGCAGCTACTCCTTTATAACCATTTTTTTCTTTAACAACTGGGACACCACCACCTCCGACAGTAATTACTATATTACCATCTTGAACAAGAGTACTTACAATATCTTGTTCTAAGATTTTGACTGGTTTAGGAGAAGGCACAACTCTTCTATAACCACGGCCAGAATCTTCAACATATTTATAACCATTTTCTGACGCTAATTTTTCAGCCTCTTCTTTGGTATAAAACATTCCTACTGGTTTAGTTGGATTACTGAAAGCCGAATCAGTTTTATCAACTTCAACCTGAGAAATGACTGTTGCACATTTTTTTGAAACATTTTTTTCCATGCATTTTTCATTAATAGCATTTTGTAAATGGTAACCTATGTAACCTTGACTCATTGCACCACACTCTGCAAAAGGCATTAATGGTGCGATATTAAATTTACTTGCATATTCAAATGCATTATTTATCATTCCAACTTGAGGTCCATTACCATGAGTAACAATAACATCATTGTCTTGAGCAATAGATACAATTATATCTGCAGCTTTTTTTACAAGAGTTAATTGTTCTTCAGGAGTACTACCTAGTGCATTACCACCTAATGCAATTACTATTTTGCTCATATTAATCCTTTAAAGTAGCATATATTACAGCTTTTATAGTATGCATTCTATTTTCTGCTTCTTCAAAAACTCTTGAATGTGAGCCATTAAATACTTCATCACTAACTTCCATTTCAGTTAGTCCAAACTTATCATAAATATCTTTTCCTATAGTAGTATTTAAATCATGAAATGATGGAAGACAATGTAAGAAAATACAATTACTATTTGCATTATCAATTACTTTTTGATTAACTTGATAAGGTTTTAAATAATTAATTCTTTCTTCCCACTTTTCCATTGGTTCACCCATAGAAACCCAAACATCAGTATATATTGCATCTGCATTCTTAGTGCCTTCCATTATATCTTCAGTTCTTTCAATAGTGCATCCATTTTCTCTTGCAATTTCCATACATTTTTGTGTAAGTTCTTCATCAGGCCATAAATCTTTAGGAGCACAACATGTAAAATTAACTCCAAGTTTTGCACTACAAACCATAAGTGAATTTCCAACATTATTTCTTGCATCACCACAAAAAACTAATTTTTTTCCTTTTAAAGAGCCAAACTCTTCTTCTATTGTCATAAAATCGGCTAACATTTGAGTTGGATGAAATTCATTAGTAAGGCCATTCCAAACTGGAACACTTGAATATTTAGCAAGAGTTTCAACAATTGTTTGATCAAACCCACGATATTCAATACCATCATACATTCTACATAATACTCTTGCTGTATCTTCAATACTTTCTTTTTTGCCCATTTGACTACCAGTAGGACCAAGGTATGTTACATGCATACCTAAATCATAAGCAGCTACTTCAAATGAACATCTTGTTCTTGTAGAATCTTTTTCAAAAATAATTGCAATATTTTTACCTTCTAAATATTTATGTGGTATATGATTGTGCTTTTTTTCTTTAAAATTTTTAGCCAAAGCTAATAAATATCTTATTTCTTCAGATGAATAATCTAAAAGTTTTAAAAAATCTCTATTTTTTAAATCCATTTAATCCTCTCTTTCTAATGGCATACTCATACATCTAGGGCCTCCACGACCTCTAGATAATTCAGCACTATTCATTTCAATTACTTTAATACCATGCTCTCTTAAAACATCATTTGTAATATTATTTCTATTATATACAACAACTACTCCTGGAGCTATTGCAAGAGTATTTGTTCCATCATTCCATTGTTCTCTTTCAGAGGCAATTTTATCGCCACCAGCACAAGGGATTAATGTAATGTCAATACCTAAATATTCTTCAAGAATATTTTCAAGAGAACCCTCTTTTTTAATCACTTTAATATCTTCTGGATTTTCATCATTTTTAGTTATTTCAAAAACTTCAAGCGTATCCATAATTCCAGGATGATAAGTAAATTTATCTACATCAATTTGTGTAAATACTGTATCTAAATGCATAAATGCACGACATTCAGGAATTTTAAAAGCTAAAATCGTATCAATATTGCAATTTTCATCACTAAACATATTTTTTGCAACTATATCAATTGCTTCTGCACTTGTTCTTTGTGAAATGCCAATTGCAAGCACATGATCATTTAAATTAAGAACATCTCCGCCTTCAATACTAAATGGATTTTCTCTATCATAATATTTATCAACTTTATCCATATAATCTGGATGATAATTAAATATATAATAGGCATAAATTGTTTCCCTACTTCTTGTTACAGAATACATTTTATTAAGTATTATACCATTTCCTACTGAAGCAAATGGATCTCTTGTAAAGTATAAATTTGGCATTGGTTCTGCTAAAAATTTTGTTTCCTCACTAATTTGATCAACTAAAGAATGTTCAATGTCATTTTTATTTCTATGAACTTCAGATACTTTAATTCCTTCCATTGTTTTTAATACAAGTTGTTTATTATTATCAAAATTCATTAAATATTCAAATAATAAATCCTTATATTTTGGTGTTTTTACTCCTGCCTCATATATAAATTGTCTTATAAATGAAGGCTTAATTTGCGGATTAAAATCAAGAGTCTCCGCCATTAAATCTTCTAAATACACAACCTCAATATCATTATCTCTTAATATTTGACAAAATTCATCATGTTCTTGTATAGCATCTTTAAGATATGGAATATCATCAAAAAGAAGTCTTCCTAATGTATCTGGTGTCAAATTTAAAAGTTCTTTACCAGGTCTATGAACTAATACTTTTTTTAATTTTTTTATTTCACTTGTAACGTGAACCATCATATCATCTCCTTATTATAATAATATCATTTAAATTTTTAAAAGTCTATATTATCACTTTATATCTTTTAAAAATTCTTTTAAGTTTTCATCATCAGAATTAAAAGTATCCACTACACTTGCATCACTTATAACTTTTTTATTATCTATAAATATAATTCTTTGGGCAAACTCTTTTATAAAATTTATTTCATGACTTACAATAATAATTGTTATATTTAAATTACTTAATTTTTTCATTAGTTCAAGTACTTCTTGTGTCATTTGTGGGTCTAATGAACTTGTAGGCTCATCAAATAATATAATTTTTGGATTTTCCATAAGAGCTCTTATAATTGCAACTCTTTGTTTTTCACCACCACTTAAATTTTTAGGATATTCATTAATCTTATTTATTAGTCCTATATCTTTTAAATAATTTTTAGCTTTTTTAACAGCTTCATCTTTAGTCATTAATTTAAGTTTTACTGGAGATAATATTAAATTATCTAAAACATTTAGATTTTCAAATAAATTAAAATTTTGAAAAACCATACCAACTTTTTTATAATAATCTTTTATATTATTAATATTTTCATTATCAATATAAATACTTCCTTTAGTAATATTTTCAAGCCTTGATATGCATCTTAATAGTGTTGATTTTCCACAACCACTTTTACCAATTATTGCAACAATTTCATTATCATTAATAGTTAAATTAATATTTTTTAATATTTCTTTATCACCATAACTTTTACATAAATCTTTTATTTCAATCATTAGCTAATTTCCTTTCAAATATATTTAAAATTTTAGATAATCCTATAGTAAGTATTAAATAAATTATAGCAACTATGAAAAGCGGAAAGAAATAATCATAAGTTCTTGAGGCAATAATATCAGAAGCTTTAGTAAGTTCAATTATGCCAATATAACCAGCAACAGATGTTTCTTTTAAAAGAGTAATAAATTCGTTTCCTAATGCTGGCATTATATTTCTCATCGCTTGAGGCATTATAATGTATTTCATTGACTGAACATAATTAAGTCCAAGCATTTTAGCGGCTTCTTCCTGGCCAGGTGAAACAGAAATAATCCCAGATTTAATTATTTGTGATACATAAGCTGCAGAATTAATCCCAAATGATATAATTCCAACTATTATTATATTAATATTTACACTTCGAAAAATAATATAATATATAATCATTAATTGAAGTAATGATGGTGTACCTCGAATTAAACCAATATAAACTTTTGCTATAAAAGATAAAAAAGGTAACTTGTTGTTCTTTTCATTATAATCAATAATTATTGCTAAAATAATTCCTAAAATAATTCCAATTATGCAAGCAAAAAAAGCCATTATTAAAGTATTTAATAAACCTTTTAAAAAATACATATAACGGTTTTCATATATTAAAGTATAATAAAGATTTTCATATATAGTTGATAATATGTTCATTGTTAACCTACTTTGAATATCTTAAAATATATTCATCTATTTTATTATTTTTTTTAAGTTCAGCTATAACTTCATTAATTTTATTTAAAAGTTCAGTATTGCCTTTTTTTACAGCAACTGCATAACTATCTTCGAAAATATATCCATCTAAAATTTTTAATCCACTATTATTTTTTAATATCTCTTTAGCAGGAAGTTCATCCATAATAATTAAATCTACTTTATTTGCTTTTAAATCCTCAATCATAGATAAATATTTTTTTTGCCTTACAATATTTTCAGTTATTTTTTTCTTTGTTACATAACTATCTGCTACACTGCCAAGCTGTACCGCAATTATTTTATTATTTATTTCATTTATTGAAATAATATTACTATCATTATTAACAATTACTACTTGTCTTGAAGTTATATATTCATTTGAAAAATCTACCTCTTTTTTTCTTTCTTCTGTAATGCTAATACCTGCAATAGCAAAATCTGCCTTTCCAGATTTTAATTCATTAATAATGGAATCAAAATATATATCCTTAATTACTAAAGTCTTATTAAGATTTTTTGCAATTTCATTTGCAATTTCTACATCAACGCCAACAATTTCTCCATTTTCATAATATTCATACGGAGCAAATCCTGCTTCTGTAACCATAACTAATTCATTATCATTTTTCTTGCATCCACATAATAATAAACAAATACTTAAAACTATTAATATTTTTTTCATTATTCCTCCTATAATAGCCTTTCTTTTTTCTTTCCACCATTTACTTCATAACAATCATTTATTACAAAAAATGCCTCAGGATCAATTTCTAATATTCTATTTCTTAAGTGATAACAATCAAAATTAGACACTGCAACCATCAATAGCTCACCCTTTTTATGTAAATATTCTTGTTTAGTTTCTAGTATTGTAACTCCACTATCATATTCATTTCCAATTACTTTTTTTATTTCAGAAAGTTTTTTCGAATAAATAAAGAAAACTTTACTCATTGATACACCTAATGTTATTTTATCAATAATTGCATTACTGATTAATAAAATAATAATTGCATATATAAAATTTTCAAATCCAAATACGCACAAGCCTAATAATAAAATAATAAAACTATACGTAAAATTTGCAGTTGTAGTTGATACATTAAAATATTTTTTAATTAATTGCATTATTACATCACCACCACCTGTTGTAAAACCTGTTCGATATACTAACGCAGATGATGCTCCATATAAAACACCGGTTATACATATAATAATTAAATATTCTCTTACATTAATATAATTAATTAAATATGATGCAATAGGAGAAGTAAAAGATACCATTAAAGGATATAATATAGAGCCTAATATTGTTGGTAATGTTTTTTTTACTCCCAAAAAAATAAAACTAACAATTAAAAGAATAATTCTTGATGCATAAATAAAAACCGTAGGATTTAATTTAAACACTTTATTAAAAATAATTGCAAGACCATTCATACCACCAGTTACAAAATTATTTGGTAATAAGAATAAGTTATAGCACATAGCAAGTAAAAAAACGCCGAAAACAAAAGTAAGTCCTTTAACTACAATTTTTATATCTTCCCTACTCATCATATACCCTTTCTATCTTAATTGTATTTTACTAAATTTTAGAAAAAAAGTCTATAATACTTTAAAAAATATTCAATTTATAAGGCAAATTACATATATTTATATTGAGAGGTGATTAATATGAATGGGAATTTTTATCAAAATCCTACATTTCCAACAAATCAAAATCAAATGAGTAACTTTCAAACTCCACCAGGAAACGTTAGTTCTATGGAACCTGATTATAATGAACAAAGTTATATTGAAAATATTTTGCGTTTAAATAAAGGTAGAAAGGTTAATGCATATGTTTCTTTTCCTGATAGTACTGAATGGAAAAACAAAGTATTTACAGGTTTAATTGAAGAAGCTGGTAAAGACCACCTTATTATTAAAGATGTAACAACTGGAAAATGGTATTTAATAAGAATATTATATTTAGATTATGTTGAATTTATGGAACCAATTAATTACTCACATGCATATTCTGAAAAAACATTTTAATAATATTTAAATCTTTTGATTTCCTCATTTAATGTAGTTTCTGGACCATGCCCTGGATAAATAATTGTATCAATTGGAAGTTTACTAATAATATTTAGAGATTCTTTTAAATATTCATAGTTAGAATTTGGAAAATCATATCTACCAATACTATGATAGAATATCAAATCTCCAGAAAAAAGGATTTTTTCATCTGGAAAGAAAATTGAAATAGAATCGTCAGTATGACCTGGCGTTTTTATTATTTCATAATTTAGTGTTTTTTTACTAAAATCATTATGCTTTAAATTATAATAATTTTCTAACTCATTTAATGCTCCAATATGGTCATAATGATGATGTGTTACAATAATTTCGCAAACTTCATATTTTTTACAAAAATTAATTATTTGTTCATAACCATCTGCAGGATCAATTATGATTGCTTTATTATTACTAATAATTATATAACAATTTGTATCTAAATAACCTAAAACTAACTTTTTTACTTTTATCATGTTACCTCTATAAATATTGTAACATATATTTTTCTTGTTTTATATTTAATTTTTAACTATAATAATAATAGGAGTGATTCCTTATGAAAAAAAATGGATTTATGGAAGGTGCAATAATTGCAACTATTGCAATTATTTTAACTAAAATATTAGGAATTTTATATGTTATACCTTTTTATAAAATTATTGGAGCTCAAGGGGGAGCATTATATAGCTATGCATATAATATATATAATATATTTTTAATAATATCATCTGCAGGTATTCCACTTGCAATTAGTAAACTTACAAGCGAATATGAAACATTAAAAGAATATGATAAAAAAAATGAAATGTATAAAATAAGTAAAAAATTTATTTATATCTTTTCAATAAGTGCTTTTCTATTATGTTTTATATTTGCTAAACCACTTGCTCATATAATTTTAGGAAATCTTCAAGGTGGAAATACAATTGAAGATGTATGCTTTGTAATAAAGTGTATTTCTTTTGCTCTATTGATTGTACCAGTTTTATCAATATATAGGGGTTATTTACAAGGACACAAGTATATTACAGTTTCTTCAATATCTCAAGTAATTGAACAAATTATAAGAATATTAATTATTTTAATTGGAAGCTTTATATGCGTTAAAATTCTTAATATAGATATTAAATATGCTATTGGTATATCGGTATTTTCAGCTGCTATAGGAGCTCTTATCTCCTATGTATATTTGCATATTAAAACTAAGAAAGCCAATATAATAAAAGAAAATACCAAAAAAGGATTTTCTAAAGAAGAAAAAAAAGAAATATTAAAAAAGATCATTGGTTATTGTATTCCGTTTATTGTAATAAATATTGCTAATTCACTTTATGATACAACAGATATGATTTTAATTATAAGAGGACTTTCAAAACTTGGTTTTAATGCTCAAGATGTAGAAACAATTTCGTCAATATTTACAACCTGGGGAAATAAACTTGTTACAGTTGTCAAATCTTTTGCTACAGGCCTTACTATTAGTTTAATTCCATCACTTGTAAATGCATATGTATCTAAAGATATGAAAAGAGCGAATTATTATTTTAATAATTCATTAAAAGTACTAATATTTATTATTTTACCATTAACTATTTTTATGAGTTTATTTTCAAAAGAAATATGGACACTATTTTATGGTGAAAGTTATTATGGACCAATAATATTTAGATTTCAAATTTTAGTAGGTGTGCTTGATAGTGCTTATGTTATTTCATGTTCAACTTTACAAGGATTATATAAAACTAAACTAGTTTATTTTTCTTCAATCACAGGGCTTATTATCAATGCTCTTCTTGATTTACCTTTAATGTTTTTATTTAATAAAATTGGCATTTATCCTTTTTATGGGGCTATAGTAGCCACTATTATAGGATATATTATCGCTCTTGGTATTCCTATGTATATTTTATATAAAAAAGAAGGTTTTAGATATAGCGAAACCTTAAAATTATTTCCAAAATGTTTATTATCCATTTTAATAATAATTATTATTGCTTCTTTATATAAAAAAATAATGCCAACATTTACTGGTTTCATTGGAATATGTATTTATATACTTATAATTGCAATAATTTTGGTAATAATATATTATATGATGAATAAAGACATTTTAATTAAATTAACAAAAGAAAAAAAAGGAAACTAAAATGATTTTTGAAAATATTACGGAAAATGAATATGAAAAATTTTGGAATTTTTATGAAAATAAATGTTTCCTTTCTTCAATAAAAATAGGCCATTTAAGAGAAAAAAATAACTGGAATATCTCTTATGTAGGTTTAAAAGAAAATAATAAAATTATAGCATGTGCAATGCTTCTTTTTAAAAAATCACATTTTAACAAATATGAATATTATGCAATAAGAGGACCTCTTATCGATTATAATAATTTTAATTTAATTAATACTTTTTTTAATGAATTAAAAAACTATATAAAAAAGAATAATGGTTATATTTTAAGAATTGATCCATATATTATAGATTACCAAAGAGATATTGATGGCAATATTATCGAAAATGGAATTGATAATTTTAAAATAATAACTTACTTAAATAAGATAGGATTTAAAAAAAATAATAATGATGAACAAAATAATTTATTATTTACTTTAAATTTAAAAAACAAATCTGAAAATGATATACTAAATGAAATGAAACCAAATACAAAAAATACAATTAATAAAGTTTTAAAAAGTAATATTAAAATTCGTGAACTTAATTATAGTGAATTAAATATATTTTATGACATATTAAAAAAAACTGGTGAAAGAAAAGAATTTAAAATTAAAAGTTTAGAATATTTTCAAAATATGTATAAATTATTTTCTAAAGATAATCAAGTAAAATTTTTAATAACTGAACTTGATTTAAAAGAAAACAATAATATTTTAAAAACTGAATTAGAAAAAAAACAAAATGAATTAATTAAATTAAATACTGCTAAATATAATGATGGTAAAAGAAATAATTTAACAAATGAAATAGAATCCATTAAAAAAAGAATAAAACATAATAATGAAATTATAGAAAATGATAAAAAAAGTAAAATTATTATGTCTGCTTCTATGTTTATATTAATAAAACCCGAAGTTGTGTATTTGGCAAGTGGTAATGATGAAAAATATTTGAACTTTAATTCCCAATTTTTAATTCAATGGGAAATGATAAAATATGCTATCAATAATGGTTTTGATAAATATAATTTTTATGGTATAATAACTTATGATGATAAAAATAATAAAGATTATGGAATATATGAATTTAAGCGTGGTTTTAATGGTAATGTTGAAAAATTAATTGGAGAATATTTTTTACCAATTAGTAAAGAGTATTATTTTATTGAAATAATAAAAAAAACAAAAAAATATTTGGAAGGTGAATAAATGAAATTTTTAATTATATTATTAGTTTTTATAACTATTATATTTGCTTTATCAATAATTTATTTTAATGGGTATAATAAATTATCTATAATTAAGGCTAAAATGGAAAGTGCAAATGATATTATTTCAAAAAGTTTAAAAGATAAACAAAAACTTATGAATGAACTATATATAATAATTAAAAAAGTAATTAAGAAAAAAGATTATCTAAAAGATTTTAATTCTTTAAATAATAAAAAATTAACTAATTATGAACTTGATATTGAGCTTAATAATAATTTAAAAATAATGAAAGAATTAAAAGAAGATAATAAAGAACTTAATACTAATGAATATAATGATATTTTAACTAAAATTGAAGCAAAAGATGAAATTTTAATTGCAAATAAAAAATATTATAATAAAAACAATAATTTATTAAGTAAAACTATTAAAGGTTACCTAAAAATTATTGCTAAAATTAATAACATTAAAATTCAAACATCTTATGAACTAAAATAACCAAAAGGTTATTTTTTATTTTGACCAATCTATAGGTTTAATACCATTTTTAATTAAAAAATTATTAGTTTTAGAAAATGGCTTTGAACCAAAAAAACCATTATATGCCGAAAAAGGACTAGGATGAGATGATTCAATAATTAAGTGTTTAGAATTTGTTATTAAACTTTTTTTGCTCTTAGCAAAATTACCCCATAGAACAAACACAATTGGCTCTTCTTTAGCATTTAAAACTTTAATTATATAATCAGTAAATGGCTCCCAGCCAAGACCTTTATGTGAAGATGCTTTATCTTTTTCAACTGTTAAAACACTATTTAAAAGAAGAACTCCTTCTTTTGCCCATCCAGTTAAATTTCCACTTTTTTTTGGCATTATTCCTAAATCATTATATAATTCTTTATATATATTTTGAAGGGAAGGAGGTATTTTTACTCCATCCCTAACAGAAAAAGAAAGTCCATGCGCTTCACCTTCACCATGATATGGATCTTGCCCGACTATAACAACTTTGGTATTAGCATAACTTGTTAATTTTAAAGCCTCATAAATATGCTCTTTTGGAGGAAATATTATTTTTTTATTATATTCATTTTCAACAATATGATAAAATTTTTTAAAACCATTACTATTCCATATTACACTTAATTTTTCATCCCAATCATTACCAATCATAGTTATACTCCTTATTTTTTTCTCATTAATTTATTTAAATCAACATAATCATAGTCGTGAATAGATTGAATTATATTTCCATTAATATCATAAGACGTTTTCCAATCTTTAATATTATTACAACCAATATTAATATTTAAATAACTATTACTCCTTGCGCCAATATAAAAATTAATAACTTCTGTATATATAAAAGAATAATCACAAATCTTATCAATAAATATTTGAAAATTATCAATATTTGGTAAAACGCACTTTATTTTTTGAATAACTATATCAACTATTATCATAAATATTTTTAAATCATTAATAAAATCATTCATTTGTCCAGTTGAAATATAATAATCATATTCATTTTGATAAATTTTTTTGGTTTTTAATAGTTCTATTTTAAGTTCATCTAAAGATTTAAATATATATGAACTATTGCAATTTATTGGTCTTAATATTTCAGGAGTAACTTTTAATAAATCTTCTTCTGATAATTCTTTGCATAATTTATCAATAATAGCATATATTAAAGTAAATTCAAAATACCTGGAATTAAAAGAACTTAAGACACTAACATCACATTTTTCATTTTGACAAGTTTTTAAACCATTATCTTGTATGTATACTGCTTCAGGTCTTACAATATCTTTTGTATAAGAATATTTATTAGTAAGGTATTTTAAATATTTACTTCTTAAAGTTTGTTCACAATATATAAATTTATGATTTGGACGCATAACTATATCTTCTATTAACCAATCATTCATTTTTCCTCCTATTTATGATAACTTTCGTTATTATTTATTTTAAAAGCACGATATATTTGTTCAAGTAGTATACCACGAAATAAACCATGTGGAAAAGTCATTGAGGAAAAAGATAACAATAAATTACTTCTATTTTTTATACTTTCATCTAAACCAAATGACGATCCAATAATAAAAACAATATTTGAATAATTAATAAAAGTTTGATTTAAAAGATTTGCAAAATTTTGACTATTAAGTGATTTTCCATATATATCTAAAGAAATAACATAATCTTTATTATCAATATATTTAATAATATTTTTGGCTTCTTTAGATAAATAATTTTCATCTTTTAATTCTATAATTTCGATTTTATGATATTTACTTATTCTTTTTAAATAATCATTTACTAATTCTTCTAAATACTTTTCTTTCAATTTTCCTAAACAAATTATTTTTATCATATTTCAATTACACTTCCAATATCATTTTTATTAGCACATTTAATATTTATTTTATTAGTATCAATATATTCTTTAATAGTATTTAATGCTATTTCTTCATTATTATTTTTTTCACTTAAATGTAGCAAAATAATATCTTTTGTATTTTCATTAATTAACTTTGATAAATAAATTCCCGTAAACTTATTAGAAAGATGACCGACATCTGATAGTACTCTTTCCTGAAGCCATCTTGGATATGGACCATGAGTAAGCATTTCTATATCATGATTACTTTCAATATAGTAAGCAGTTTTTCCTTTTAACTCTTTAAAATATTTTGAATTAATATACCCTGTATCTGTAATATAAACAAGTGATGAATTGTCTTCTGTAATTAGAAATGCTCTGATATCAGCTACATCATGACTCATTTCAAATGTTTTTATATCAAGGTCTTCAATATTTGGGTTATCTTCATATACAATAATGTGCTCTATATCAGATATATCATCCAGTTCTAATAACATTTTATTTGTAATAACAAGCGTTGCTTTAGTTCCCTTAAAAAATGTATGAAGACTTTTTATATGATCATCATGAGTATGAGTTAAAAAAACATAATCAATATCATGATAGTCTATACCTATCTCTTTTAATTTTTCAGATAAATATTTTTTATTTTTTCCAATATCAATAAGTATTTTATAATTTTTTGTTTCAATAAATGTTGAATTTCCTGAAGAGGAACTCGCTAATGTACATATTTTCATATTACCACAAAGTTAGTGGATTAATCATCATTCCACTATAAGGCATACCATACGAAACACCAAAATGTAAGTGTGTTCCAGTCGAATAACCTGTACTTCCCATACCTGCTATAATCTGACCACGAGATACTCTATCACCAGCTTTTACTTTAAGAGAACCTTCAGCTAAATGGGCATAAATTGTATAATATCCATTATCATGTTGAATTAAAATACAATATCCACCACCTGTGCCACACATTCCTTCCCACTGAGCAGAAAGAACTGTACCATCTAATGCTGCATATATTGGCGAATTATAACCTGTTCCAGAAATGTCAATTCCAGCATGAAATGCGCCCCATCTCCATCCATAGTAGCTTGTTAATACATATGGATAATTTGTTGGCCATCCCCACTCGCTTCCTGTATCAACATATTCTCCAGTAATATATCCGCCAGAATATTTATATCCGCCCTTTGTAGTAACTTGATCAACTTTTTCTACAATTGGAATTTCATTTATTTTTTCAACTCCACCTTGGGTTTCACCATTTTTAACAACATATTTCATTGTAACTCTTGTAATACCAGTTATACCAGCTGTAGTAATTTCAGAAAAATTTGCACTTTTACTTGAATCATATTCAACTTTTTTTTCATATGGAATTTCACTATCCATAACTTCATTAACATTATATGATAAAGTAAGTACTGGATTAATAAGTGTAATATTAACTTTATCTCCAATAGTAAGAAGGCTATCTTTAGATGTATATTTTGGATTTGCTATAAGAAATTCTTTATAATTAAGTTTGTTATTTTCTGAAATTGACTCAATTGTATCTCCAGATTCAACAGTATATCTTTCGATTTTATTATTTTGGCCAAAAAGTAAAAATTGAGATAATGTATTAACATCTGTATAGATTGTATCATTTATACTAATATAATTTTTTTTAATACTAATTGTTTCATCAAAATAAATATCCTCGATTGTTTTACCCGTAGTTTCAATGACTTTTTGTGTATCATTTATATAATTTATGTAATCTTCTTCTGAAATAAAAGATAATATAAAATTATTAATAGCTTCATCAAAAATATTTTTATCTAAAACATTTATTAAAGTTTTATCCTCATCACCCTTTATAGTAATTGTATAACCTTCAATTGTAAATGAACCTAAATCAGCCATTTTATTATAAATTTCTTCTGGTGATGAAATAATAATATCATATGAAGATGTTTTTATTATTTTAAAATTTTCTGGAGGATATACTTTATCAACATTATATTTTTCTTTTATTTCTAATTGTTTATTATTTATAAGTTCATAAAGCTGATTATCATCAAGTAGATATCCAACTTCCTTACCATCAATAAATACTTCATATACTTCAGTTGCATCAAAAAATTCATCATTTTTTATATAACATATTATACATAATGATGTAAGAAATATAGTTATTAATACTGTTTTGATTATATCTTTAACTTTCATTATTCACCTTGTTCTTTAATTTCACTTCTAAATAAACCAATATTAAGTTCAAATTGTAAATTAATAGTACCTAAGCTTCCTTTACGATGTTTTGCAATAATAAGTTCTGCAGGCACAATAGTATCATTTTGATCTTTTGTTTTATCATAATAGTCTTTTCGATTGATAAATAAAACCATGTCCGCATCTTGCTCAAGAGAACCGGACTCACGTAAATCCGCAAGCATTGGAACATTGCTTTCTCTTTTTTCTGCAGTTCTTGATAATTGTGATAAAGCAATAACTGGAACATTTAACTCTAATGCCATGGTTTTAAGTGATCTTGATATATCAGAAACTTCCACTTGTCTAGATTCAACTTTTTTATTTCCACTATTTATTAACTGTAAATAATCTATTATTACAAGACCTAATCCTTGATCACTACTTGCAAGTCTACGACACTTAGCTCTTATTTCAGAAATAGTTGTACCAGCATCAGCCTCGATATATATATTTGTATCTGCAAGTTGACTCATAGCCTCATTATATCTTTGCCAATCTTTTTCATGCATATTACCTGTTTGTAATTTATATGAATCAATTCTACCAATAGCAGATATCATTCTATTAACAAGCATTTCTCCAGGCATTTCAAGATTAAATATAGCAACAGCTTTTTTAGTAGTTCTACCAGCATAAGTTGCCATATTAAGTGCTAACGCAGTTTTTCCCATACCTGGTCTTGCAGCTAAAATAATCATTTCACCACCTTGAAATCCAGTTGTTAATTTATCAAAATCATAAAATCCTGTTTCTAAACCAGTAATTAATTTTTTATTTTTTGCTAAATCTTCAAGCTTATCATGTGCACTTTTTAGAACAGTAGCAATTGGTATTAGTTCTGATACACTTCTATTTCTTACTGCAAGTAAAATAGATTTTTCAGCACTATCTTGAAGTTTTGTAACTTCTTCTTCATTATATGCATTTTCGATAATTGAAGTAGCAGAATTAATTAACTCACGACGTATATAATAATCTGATAAAATTTGAATATAATAATCTAAATTTGCACTAGTTACAACAGAATCTATAACATCTGCAATATGATTTAATCCAACCATATTTAATTTTTTTGTTTTATCAAGTTCATTTTTTATTGTAGTAATATCAATTGGCATCTTTTGATCATGAAGGGATTTTATAGCATTAAAAAGGCATTTGTTTTTTTCATCAAAAAACATATCTTCATTAACACTTTCACATATTTTATCAACTTGATCTTTAGATATAAATGCTACACCTAAAACAGACATTTCTGCTTCGGCATTAAATGGTAATGACTTTGCCATAATTTCTCCTTTATTTTATTAATTTAATATTAACAAAAAATTCAACTTTCTTATGTAATTTAATTAATACTTTATGAGTACCTAAATTACTTATAGGATTTTCTATTATAATGTTTTTTTTATTAATTTTATATCCTAACTCATTAAATTTATCACTTATTTGTTTTGAAGATATTGTTCCAAATACTTTATCTTCTTTTCCTGTTTTTACTTTAAATTCTATAATTTTATCATTTAAATCATTTTTTATAATATTTAATTTTTTTAGCAATTCACTTTCCTCAAGTTCACGCATTATTATTTCATTATCAAGGATTTTTTTACTAGTTTCACTATATGCAACAGCTAAATTATTTTTTATTAAAAAGTTATTTGCATAGCCGCTTGATACATCTATAATATTATCTTTTTTCCCTTGACCTTTAACATCTTTTAAAAGGATTACTTTCATAATTACCTCCTTAAGTAACTTATATTATATCATATTCTATAACATAAAAAAACCACTTGTTATTTTACAAATGGTATTAATGCCATAAAACGTGCATATTTAACTTGCTCTGCAATATGTCTTTGATGTTTTGCACAAGCACCAGTCATTCTTCTTGGTAATATTTTACCTTTTTCATTGATATATTTATTAATAATCATTACATCTTTATAATCAACTGATTTACCGGCACACATTTGGCATATTCTTTTTTTCTTATGATAAAATTCTGCCATATTTATTCCTCCTTTTTAAAATGGAAATTCATCACTACTTATGTTAGTTTCTTCACTAAACTCTTTATATGGATCTTCAGATAGATCTGTAGTTTGCATATTTGAATCATTAGTAAAATTATTATATGAATTATTAGAATTAGATGATTGATTACTTTCATTTCCTTTTGAAGAACCAATAAACTCAAAGTTATCAACTACAACATCAGTTGTATATCTTTTTGTGCCATCTTGAGCATCATAACTACTATTTCTTATTCTTCCAGTAGCTAATATCATTCTTCCTTTTTGACAAAATTTATTAATTGTTTGAGCAGTTCTACCGAATGCAACACAATTTATAAATTCTGTTTCCCTTTGCCCATCTTTATTAAGAAAATCACAACTACAAGCTAAAGAAAATCTTGATACTTCAAGAGAATTTGCACCCATTCTTGATTCAGGATCTCTAGTGAATCTACCACATAAAATAACTTTATTCATATTATTTTCCCTCTTTCTTAATGATTAAATGTCTTAATACATTTTCATTAATTGAAACCTTACGATTAAATTCTTTAATAGTATCATGATTAGCTTCAACAGTCATTACATAGTATGTTCCTGTTAATTCTTTTTTAATTGGATATGCTAATTTTCTTTTACCCATTTCCTTAAAATCGATAATATTACCTTTGTCATTTGTTATTAAATCTTTTAAAGTATCAGCAGTTTTTTTAACTTTTTCATCTTCGATAGTATTCTTAACAATGAACATAATTTCGTACTTATCCATCTTTTACACCTCCTTATGGTCTACTCGGCTTTAATATATAAAGCAAGGAGTAATTTCTTTACTCGAATGTAGTATAGCAAATTTAATAAAATTTGTCTAGAAATTATTCATAATTTTTTTAAATATATGTTAATATTAATAGTATGAAAGTATATCATACATTAAAACCAATCTATAATAAAAATTCTAAAATTTTAATATTAGGTAGTATGCCAAGTGTTATATCACGCAATAAAAATTTTTATTATGCTAATAAAAATAATCGTTTTTGGAAAATAATAGAAAATCTATTTGATATAAAATTAATCTCTAATGCTGAAAAAAACGAATTTTTATTAAAAAATAAAATTGCTTTATGGGATGTAATAAAATCTTGTAATATTATCGGATCTAGTGATTGTTCTATTAAAAATGTTGAAATAAATGATATAAGTTATTTATTAAATCATAGTAATATAAAATATATTTTTGTAACAGGTAAAACTGCATTAAAATTTTATAATATGTATTTAATAAACAAAACAAAAAAAGAAGCATTTTATCTTCCTAGTCCATCAAGTGCAAATGCTTCCTATAGTTTAGAAAAGTTAATTAAAGAATATGAAATTATTCTTCAATACTTAAATCAGTAAAATCGCTATTTAATGTTGAAAATTTGTTATCAATTTTATTTTTTTCTGCTTTTTCTAAAGTGTACCAACCATTTTCAAATATTAAATCAAATGTTTGTCTTTGAAGTATAATAAGATTATCAAATATTTTTTTGTATTCTTTTAATAGGTATTTATTACTTACTTCAGTTAATATAACAGCATAATTTTTAATCATTTCTTTTAATAAAGAATTCATACTATTTAAATAATCTTTATCATTTAAATCTATTCCAATAGGTACAACTACTTTTTTATTTTGAATTATACTATTCATTTGCTTTACCATCCTTTAATATATCTAATATTTTAACCATAGTATCAAAATAATATTTAGAACATTTATTAATTTGATTATAAATTTTTTTGTCTGATATATTATTTAACATATCAATGGAGCTTTTATATGCTCCATAATTCCAATTAAAACTATCCTGTAAATAGTCTAAATCTTTATTACTTATTATATTAGGTATTTCTTTATTTATCATATAATATTTCACCTTTCATAATTATAATGTTATTATTTTGTTATTTAATACTAGTAAAATATGCCAATTAGTATTCATGTTTATATTTAATTAATACCATATACTACTGAACAACTGCAACCATATAAACAACCTATACATCCATTACTAGAATATCTAAAAAATACATATTGATAACCATCACTTTTTTCAATTTCCATAAATTCTCTGGAATAACCATAAGTATTTTTAATATTTTTTGTTTTCAATAACACTTCTTTATAATCCATAATTAAATCATTAAAAACTTTTTCATCTTTTGTAATGTAAATATCATAGGAAATTATCAACTTTTTTTCGTAATAAATATAATCAAGATTTATAATATAACTAAATAATTGATGATGCAGAAAATCATAATCATTAGAAAGAACAAATATTTGATTTCCTTGTATTTCATATTTAAAATTTTGTAATATATATTTTAATTCGTTAATAAATTTTGCTTCAGCATATACTTCTTTATAATTTAGATAGTTAAATTTTCTTTCAATAATTTTATCATCTTCTTTATAGGAGTCTTCAAAATAATTATTATCAGAACTTATATTTGGATTATTTTTACTAGTTATTTTTAAACCATAAGTATACGTATTAGGAACTTTATGACTTCCAAAACATGTTCCATCTATAGTTTCATCACATTTCTTTATTTGATATTTTCCTGTTATTTCAATTTCAACTTCTTCACCTAAATCTTCATAAATTGCATTTTTAGCATAAGTTATTACCTCATCTTCTTCAAGGGGATTATATGCTTTTAATTTACCAACACATCCCGTTAAGCAAAATATAAAAAGCAAGCAAAATAAAATACTTAAAAAATTTTTCATATATACATTACCTCTTTTCTACTAAAAATTGTTTTATGAAACATATTTATATAACCTTTTTTTAAGTCATATAGGATAATTGCTGGTAAAAAATATTTATTGATTACTAATATTGTATCATAAATTATATATTTTAAAATATTAATAAAAAATAGTTTTTTAAGAATAAATATATATTTTATTATATTTTTTTCATAGTTTTTAAAATCTAGATGGATTTCTAATAGTAGACATATTATGTGAATCTTTTTATTAATTTTAATTTTTACATCATAAAAAACGAACTTAATTAAAAATTCGAGTAACAATCAATTTGGTGCCCTAAAGGAAGAAGTAGAACAACTTCTAGGACAAAAGAAATAGTTAGTAATAACTATTAACTAATATAAGTATAACATATTTTGTAAAATTTAGAATAAAAATATATAAACTTATCAAAAAAAATTCAAATGTATGTTATAATATAAAATAGAGAGATGATGAAAAATGGAAAAACTTTTTAAATATGAAAAAGATTTAGTTGATACATTCATTACTGATTACTTTGATAAAAAAAACAAAATAACAATAAGAGAATTACCGATTAGATGGGGAAATATAGATATTGCATTCATTTTAGGAAATAAGAAAGTTCCATTTAATCAAAAACAAATTGAAGCATTATCGAAACCCTCAAATGCAAAAGTATTTATGAAAATCAAAAAAAATAGACCTATATCTGAAAAAATTTTATTTAATGATTTGGGGATTAGTGAAAATACATTCTTTAATTGTATACACACATTAATATCATTAGATTTAATAGTTAAAGATTCTAAAGGTAATTATATAAGAAATATCGATTATGAATTCCCAAAAGTTAAAATATATGGTTATGAAGCAAAACTTACCGATTATAATAAAGCATTTTATCAAGCATGCATTAATAAAAATTATGTTGATTACAGTTACATAGTTTTTCCAATGGATGTAGCTATTAAAATAAAAGAAATGCATTGTAATATTTTAGAAGATAATAACATTGGATTAATTGGTGTTGGTAGAAAAAAAACGAAGGTTTTATTAAAAGCTTCAAAAAATCAAAATATTAAATCATATATAAAATTTATAACATTAATGCAGTATGCAGAAAATTAAAGAAAGCACTAACCTAGATTATTAGTGCTTTCTTTTTAAATAAATCAATTGCTAGTAACCACTTGTTTAAGTGAGCTGAACTATTTTTCAATTTATTACTAATTTCTTTTTCCTCGATAAAATTATCCATCATATTATCATAATATAAAATGGCTTGCTTGATTATTTGCACAACATAATCTATTTTTAATTCAATGTTTTGTCTTGAATTAATCTCTTGAATAACATTATGCATTGAAATCCAAAACTCTTGTTCATAATCAACAAATGATAAACTATCATAATCATTAATAAAACTTTTATCGTAAGGTGTTCCAGATGTCATAAAAGATATATCAATTTTTTGAGAAATTAAATCTGCAAGTTCACCAGTAAAATAACTTAATAAAGGTATACTTGTGTATCTTTTCTTTCTTATTCCGAATGTATCTACCGACTCGAATCTATCTTTTGAAAACTTTCTTAAAGTATTAAACCATCCACCAGAAACATAATCTATATCTATCATACTAAACAAAACAGCATTAAGAAAGTTGTATGCAGATAAAATTTTAAAATTCATATTTTTAAGTTTATGTAAAAAATATAAGATATTTGACAGTGTTTCTTCATCCATATATTCATAATTTTTAATATTACTATTATTCTCAGTATTTTCGTGAACTATAAAGAAATAAATACCATCTTTAAATTCAATTTCATCATTAATATCTTCTAAAAGTTCATCAATATCATTTTTACTATGAAACATATTTTCACCAATAGCTAGCGTTAAATAATATGATTCAAATTTTTTATATTTTTCAACACAAAAATTATATATTTCCAAAGTATGGTCAAATTTCCAATCTAAACTGTCAATACACAATCCTGGCGTTATTAAATGATTGGATATAGAGAAACTTTCTTCGGCGTGATTATCAAAATACTTCAAAAGATTTTCATCTCTTGTTCTCCAGTCTTTTCTTTTAATTTCAGATGGATAAGTACTATTTTTATCTAAGTTTTTATATAAACTAGAATCATATCTTGCATAGTAAAATTGCGGATCATAAAAAGTATTGTTTTTATTTAAAAAATTGTTATTACAATAATTTTGTATAGAGTCGATTGTTTCTTCTCTTGGTGAAAAAACTACTCCATCACAATAATTATCAACTATAGCTTTTTCTATTTTTGAACCTTTTGCTGGACCATGTTGAATTAAATATTTAGTCATTTATATCATCTCCTTCTAAATTTAATGTTTCAATTACATCTGCAAAACTTTCGACTGTTTTAAATCTATCTTCTTTTCTACATTGTAGCATTTTTTTAATAATAGTATATAATCTGTCAATTAATGGACTTTCTTCAATATTTTCATAAAACCAATCTTCAACAGTTCTATCTAACATTGCATTAATCTCATTATGAGGTAAAATATCTGGTCTATAAAATCTATTAATTAAATTAATTCCTGTAATAAACTCATAAATTACAATACCTAGAATATATATATCACTTGTAAAATCAACACTAGAACCATATCCAAGATATTGTTCGGGAGAAGAATAAGAATCTTTACAAAACTTAACTCTTCCTTTTGTAGAATTTCTACTCACTATTTTAACAACACCAGGATCAATTATTTTATAATCTTTATTATTAGAGTCGTCAATTATCATTATATTATCAGGTGATAAATCTCTATGAACAAAATCTTTCGAAAAATATTCACACATTTTTTTACTTATAATCTTTAAAAATTTTATACACTCTATAATTTTAATATATTTATCACATTTTAAATTTCGTAAGTATTCTTCTAATGTTAACCCATTTATAGCTTCTTCTAACAATATACCACCAACAGAACAATCAAAATTTATTTCTTCAATATTAAAATAAACTTTAGGAAAAACATTAGTTGTCTCATTTGAGGCAATAACATAACGAGTAAAACACCTTTTTTTCAAAGCTAAACCTTCTGATATTTCTTCGATTTGTACCGCAAAATTTTCATC
Source organism: Bacilli bacterium (assembly GCA_051893155.1). Taxonomy (GTDB): domain Bacteria; phylum Bacillota_I; class Bacilli_A; order RF39; family UBA660; genus UBA6448. Next base: position 133 of record JBJFGY010000120.1, on the reverse strand, counting down.
AAGATAATTCAAGTAATCATTGATTGATTTTAAATTTTGCCAATCATTCTCATTAATTTTTATATCTATATCTTCTGTTGTTAATGATAATATAAGAATGTACAAAAAATGTAATATAAAAATGCACAATTTT
>JBJFGY010000119.1:0-5016 GCA_051893155.1 Bacilli bacterium | reverse complement strand
TTCTCGCTCCAATTTCTTTTCTTTCACGTTGCCCAAATACCAGATTCATACCAAAATATTAACATACCTCTCATATGTTTCCTAACTCAAACGCAAAATAACAAACACCAAATTAAAAATTTTTAATTTTTCTCATTAATTTCCTACTTTAAAGTGAGCTTTACGAAGTCTAATTAAATAAATTTTTAAATTAGTCCTTCTATATATTTCCTAACTTAAATGCTAAAAAGTATAGTCTAAATTTAAAACTTTTTTAAAAAAGTTTGAATTTCTTTTAAATTATACTTTTCTTTATATTCTTTGATATAGAAGTTTTTGTTGCTAATTTCATTTACTTTATATTCAAGTATAGTAAGAGTAATAGGATATGTAATTATGTATTCAGTAGGTTCAATAAGTTGTAAATTAGTTTTAAGAATAACTTTGACTTTTCCATTTTTAGTTTTAAATTTACAGTTTTTAAGTAAAGTAACTATTTTAGGATTAGGTTTAAGTTCTTCTTTTATTTTAAATTTAAGCATGAAAAAGCGTCCTCCTTCCTAGAAAGAGAACGCTATATTTATATTTGATAGAACAAGTTTTCAAGCCTGACTACGGGCAAAATAAAAACTCACAAACCTAATAGTTCGTGAGTTGTTTTCAATTGGAGCAGATTAGGAGAATCGAACTCCCATTATTAGCTTGGAAGGCTAAAGTTCTACCATTAAACTAAATCTGCGTGTTACAAATATTATTATATCATATTTTTAAGCTATTTCAAGGAAAAAAATTAATTTCTTTTATTTATTGTTAAAAAAATAAATTTGTGCTAATATAATTTGTATAGGAAAGTAGTTGATTAATATGAATAAGAAATTTGGTGATAGAAGTTATGCAAAGAGGATTAATAATATATCAGGACTTTCCCAAATAAGTATAGATTTAAAACCCAAAAGATGTGACAGTGATGTATATATTAATCAAAAAATTGATGTGACAAATCTTGTTTCATATATTGAAGAAAAAAAAGATAAAGGTATTGAACTAACATATTTTCATGCTTTTGTTACTGCTTTGGCTAAAGTTATTTATAATAGAAAATTATTAAATAGATTTGTTTCCAATAGGCACATTTATGAACACAATGAAATTATTATATCTTTTGTAGCAAAACTTGACTTTGATGATAAAAGTGAAGAAGTAATGGTATTAATTCCAATTAGTCAAAATGATAATATAATTTCAATATCAAATAAAATAAGAGAGAAAATTAGTATTATAAGACATAAAAAAGGTAAAAATGAAGGAGCAAATAAAGCAATTCAAATATTAGAAAAATTACCAAACATTATTAGAGTTCCAATTGTAGGCCTTTTTAAATGGTGTGATAAAAAAGGAATTTTACCACAAACTTTAATAAAAGATAATTTATATTATAGTAGTATTATTGTATCTAATTTAGGGTCTATTAAATGTGGCGCGATATATCATAATATCAATGATTTTGGTGCTTGTTCATCACTTGCTACTATGGGAGAAATAAAAGATGAATTATGTATTATTGAAGGTAAAAAAGTAATTAGAAAAATATGCGAATTTGGTATAAATATTGATGAAAGAATAGCAGATGGTTACTATTTTGCTAAATCAATTAAACTATTGGAAAGTTTTTTAGACAATCCAAAGATACTGGAGGATAGAATTGATGAGAAAATCGAAAATGTTGAAATTAGATAGGCAGATGCGCCCTTGGCTTAAATATTATGAAGATATTCCTGCTAATTTAAAGTATCCTGATTATGCAATGGTAGATATGATTATTGATGCTGCACAAAAATATCCTAATAATATAGCTTATATTTATTATGGAAGTAAAGTAACTTTTAAAGAATTTGTACAAAGAATTAAAAGAACAGCCAAAGCTTTAAAAAATTATGGTGTAAAAGAAAATGATAAAGTTACAATATGTATGCCAAACACTCCTGAAGGAATTACTATGGTATATGCAGTTAATATGGTTGGTGCAATCTGTAATATGGTTCATCCACTTTCTTCTGAAAAAGAATTAGAGTTTTATATAAATTCTGTAGATAGTAAATATATTTTAGTTATTGATGCAGTATTTGATAAAATAATGAAGTTAAAAGATAAGACTAATTTAAAAAAAATTATTGTTGCAAAAGCTTCTGAAGAAATGAGCCTTCCACTTGCGGGCATATATTGGCTTTTTACTGGAAGAAAAATAAAAATTCCTAAAAATGATTCAAGCATTGTTTTATGGGAAGAATTTATAAATGGTTCTAAAAATTATCAAGGTGAGTATCACGAACATCGTAAAGCATATGATCCAGCAGTTATTTTATATAGTGGTGGTACGACTGGAAATCCTAAAGGAATACTTTTATCTAATTTAAATTTTAATGCACTTGCTCTTGATTGTACAACTGTAATTAAAGAGGCTCAGCCTAATGAAACCATATTATCTATTTTGCCGATTTTTCATGGTTTTGGTCTAGGAGTTTGTGTTCACACACCAATTACTTATGGAATGGGAGTTATTTTAATACCATCATTTAGTTTTAAAAAATTTGGGGATATTATAAGGAAAAATCAACCAACGTTTATAGCGGGTGTACCAACACTTTATGAAGCTCTTCTTGAAAGTAATATTGGACCAAATGATTTAGAATGTGTTAAATCAGTTATATGTGGTGGAGATGCATTAAATTCAACTCTTAGAGATAAAGTAAATGTTTTCTTGAAAGAACATGGTTCAAGTGCAAAAATTAGGGTAGGTTATGGTCTTACTGAATCAACGGGAGCTTGCTGTTTAACTCCTACTAATGTTTTTAAAGATAATATAATTGGTATGCCATTTCCCGATACATATTTTAAAATAGTAATTCCAGATACACATGAAACTGCTCCTGTCGGTGTGGATGGAGAAATATGTGTAAGTGGTCCTCTTGTAATGATGGGTTATGTAAATGATGATGCTGAAACAATGCAAGCATTAAGATATCATGAAGATGGTAAGTTATGGCTACATACTGGTGATGTTGGCCATTTAGGAGAAGATGGTCTTATATATTTTTCTCAAAGAATTAAAAGAATAATTGTTTCAAGTGGTTATAATATTTATCCTACATATCTTGAATCAGTAATAAATATACATGATGCTGTATTAACTTCAACTGTTATTGGTATTCCTCATCCATATAAAGGACAAGTTGCAAAAGCCTTTATTGTACTAAAAGATGGATATACAGAAAAAGGCAAAATAGAAAAAGAAATTAGAGAATTACTTGCTAAACATGTTGCTAAATATGCTCTTCCTTATGAATATGAATTTAGAGATAAACTTCCAAAAACACTAGTTGGAAAGGTTGCATTTAAAGAACTTGAAAAAGAAGAAGAAAGAAAACACAAATAATATTGGCTATCATTTTGTAAGTCCAATTTTACGAATATTTATGGTTTTATTTATGAAACCTACTATAATTCATAAAGAAAATATTCCCAAAGGAGGATTTTTATATGCAGGTACTCATGTAAGCTACTTAGATGCTTTTGAAGTAGGTTATACTACTTTAAGATGTGTTCATTTTATAGCTAAAAAAGAATTATTCAAAGGATTATTTCTAAATAAATTTTTTAGATTTTTAGGCCTTATTCCGGTAGATAGAAAAAACAAAGATCCTGAAGCGAAGGCAGAAGCAATAAAAAATTTAAAAAATGATAATATTGTGTGTATATTCCCTGAGGGAACTATTAATAAAACTAAGGAGTATATATTACCATTTAAATATGGGGCAGTATCAATTGCTCATAAAGCAAATAAACCAATTGTTCCATTTGCTATTGTAGGAAAACCAAAAATATTTAATTATCATACAAAAGTCATTATAGGAAAACCAATAAGTATAAAAACTGGTGATTATGTAAATGAAACTAAAATATTAGAAAACGAAGTAATTAAGCTAATTAAGGAGGCAAAAGATTATGAAAGAAAATCATAAAATAGGTTATACTATAAATAAATATCTTTTGGGAGGAATATTTTTACTTTATTATAGACCTAAAATTATAAATAAAGATTATATTCCAAAAGATGGGCCAATAATTTTATGTGGAAATCATAATCATTTACTTGATCAATGTTTACCAATTTTATCTACAAAAAGAATGCTACATTATCTTGCAAAAAAAGAATATTTTGATGGACCATTTGCATTTTTTTTCAAAATATGTGGTTGCATTCCAGTAAATAGAGAAATACACGATAGTAATGCTAAAAATGAAGCAATAGAATTTTTACGTGATGGATATGCAATTGGAATTTATCCTGAAGGCACTCGAAATTCAATATTTTCAAAAAAAGATAAATTAGATGAAATTTATGTTTTTGTAAAAGATACTATTTCATATAAAAAGTTTAAAAAAATTATGAAAAAAAACATGACAAGAGTATCGCAAACAGATTTATTATTAACTTTACTTAGTAATAATAAAATTACTAAAGATGAATTTATTGCAAATATTTATAATGTTGATAACTATTTAAAAACACTTGTTACTAAAAATATTATAACAGAAAAAGAATATGATAATAGTTTATTATTACCATTTAAATATGGGACTGTTTCGATGGCACAAAAAACTGGTGCTACAATTGTTCCTTATGCAATAACTGGACACTATAGATTTTCTAAAAATAATTTAAAAATTACTTTTTTGAAACCTGTAAATGTTGGCTTAACCGATGATTTAATAGAAAAAAATAATATAATTTATGAAGAAATAAATTCTTTTATAAAAAATGCTAATAAATAAAAATTAGCATTTTTTTAAAATATCATATATATCAAATCCTAAATAAGTTAAAATTGCATAAGTAAAAATATAACTATATATATTTTGTAAATTATTTTTTAATTTATAATTATTATATTCATATTCAAAACAATTATTTTCTAAATCAAGACTAATCAAACCTTTTTCTCCAATAGTAATTGTTTTTTTCTTTTTGAAATTTAT
>JBJFGY010000118.1:0-5019 GCA_051893155.1 Bacilli bacterium | reverse complement strand
AGTCTGTGATACCCTATATATGATAGAAGATAATTCTATCAAAAATACTTCTAACATTACATTTTTAGTTTATTTAACACAAGGGAAAATCTCTCTTGTGTTTTTAAATGTTTAAAAATAATTAAAAAGAAAGGAATGTGACAATTTGAAACAAGAGGAAACTGAAATTATTTGTGGTCTATATCCTAGAGTTTCAACCGAAGATCAAAGTAGATTTGGTCATAGTTTAGATGAGCAAGAAGATAGATTACAAAAATTATGTGAATTTAAGGGTTATAAAATATATAAAGTATATCGTGAAGAAGGTGTATCTGCTAAAGATACCAATCGACCGAAATTTCAAGAAATGATAGAAGATATGAAAAATAGTAAAATAAATAAAATTATTGTTTATAAACTTGATAGGCTTACTCGTTCTATTCGTGATTTAGAGACAATATGTACAATGTTAGAAGAATATAATTGTAGTTTGGAAAGTGTTGCAGAAGAAATCAATACTGAAACAGCAAATGGTAAATTTTTTATTAGAATGCTTACTATACTTGCTCAACTAGAAATTGAAAGAACAAGTGAAAGAACAAAATTTGGACTCATAGGAGCAGCAAAAAAAGGTCATTTAAGTGGACGTCCACCATTAGGTTTTACGAAAGAAAAAGATAGTAAAGAACTTATTATAGATGAAATAAAAGCAGAAGTTGTTAGACGAATATTTAAACTTTATTTAGATGGATCTTCAGTATGTTCTATTTGTAAGTTATTTAATGAAGAAGAAGTTTTAAATAGACATTGGGCAACCACTACTGTTGATAAGATACTTTCTAATCAACTTTATATTGGCAATATGGAGTTTGGGAAAAGAACTAATGGAGAAAATCAAATATTCGAGAATGTTGTTCCAGCGATTATTGATAAAACTACTTTTGATATGGTACAAAAAAGAAAAGAGAAAAATCTTAAAAATTTCAAACGAAAACTTGTATATATATTTATGCAAAAAATAAAATGTCCTAAGTGTGGCAAAATTATGGGTGGTAGTTCTAGTACAAGTAAAAATAAAACAAAACACATTTATTATAAATGTGCAAGTTGTAATACTAGAATCAATGAAAATAGAATTGAAAAATCTTTAATGAAATTCTTAAATGATATGTTAGACTTTTTTCTTATTGTTGATAATTCTTTTAAACCTACGCTTAATCTTGATACTGAAAATGAAATTAAAAAATATAAGACTATTGTAAATGGTTTAGAAGAAAAAGAGAATCGAATAAAAAAGGCATTTATTGATGGACTACTTGAACCTACTACTCTTTCAAACGAATTAAAAGAGATTGGAAATGAACTTGAAATAACAAAAGTCAAAGTTATTGAATTAGAAAAATTGAAAGAAAGTATGGAATTTAAGCAAGATATTAAGACTATATTTAATTTAAAAGAAATCGAAAAAATGAAACAAAAATCAGAGTATGCAAAAACGAATAATCTATGGAAAAAATTAAGCCAAGAACAAAAGCAGTTTATCATAAATAAATACATTGATGAGATAGAAATTGATGTGGATAAAGATTACAATGTTTCTATTGCTAACATTATATTTAATAAAAATGAAATTGAAAATATTGGGTATATGTTTAGAAATGATTGTTTTGATATGATTGTAAATATAAATGAAAGAGATATAATTCTTTCTAACTATAAAAATGAACAAGAAAAAAATGATTATGTTTACAATTTACGAAACTTTTATAATATTAAAGAAACAACAATACAAGCAGATTTATTTGATATAAATAGTTTCAATGATGATGTGATACAAATTATTCCACAAGAGAAGAAATCTAAATTTGATAAAAATATTTTTACAATATTACAAATTGAGGTATAGAAATATATCTCTTTTTTATTTAAAAGGGGTTGATAAGTGATGAATTATTTTTTTAAATATTTAATTCCACAATTACTAGAATATTTTAATGATGATAAAGAGGTACTAAAACTTTTTATTCCAAAAATCATTGAAGAAAATTATAAAAATGAATTAGAAAACACTAAAAATATACAAAGTTAAAAATAAGTATAAAATTGATGTAGGTTCAAAAAGGGTTCTTCATAATTGCATATAAAATAAGGTTAAAATGGAATTTTGATAAAGATTTGAACCTTAAAATTACTAAAAGGGTTATTTTCGCAAGTGCGAAAATGGTTGGTGGTGCACCTAAAAACAATAAAAGTTCTTATTCTATAAAGCCTCTTTTGTTTCGTGGTGCATTCCCATATCCTGTTGTAATTAAATTTTTAACTATTTTTAGAAATGGAGGTGAAAAACAATATGAAAAAAGAAAAAACTTGTAGTATAAAATTAGATATAATTGATTTAAAACATTTAGACATATTAATGAAAAAAATGAATACGAAAAATAGATCACAAACTATAAGAAATTGTATAAATTTGGTTATGTTTCAAGAAACTAATATTGATAGAATGAATGATATTGATTATAAATTAAATAGATTACTTTACCGAAAAACATTTATAAAAGATTTATTTGCACAATTTTTTATTAATATGGGATTTGCAAAAAATATTTTCACATTTTTAATATAAGAATAAAAATAAAAAAGATGAATAAAATTTTAAATCTTAAATCATCTTTTATTTATCAAATGGATCAGATTCATACATAATAGTCAAATTTATTATCCATCTAATCCATGAAGAAACGCTTTGAGCACGCCTCTTAGCGGTTTCTGGACTATTTACTTTTGGAGATTCCTTTAAAATAGATAATGCTATTTCACTATTATCAGTATATCCATTATTTAAATATTGTTCTAATGCTAGATAAAAAGGCTTATGAGAAATAATCGATTTAACTATGCTTAGGTTTTTAGATTTATGATCCAATTTCATTAATTGTTTACCTGCTTCTGTCAATTTATATCCACCATGTTCACTTTCAACAAACCCTAAATATCTGGCAGCTGCACTGTAATAACTACCTTGACGTTCATCAAATTCATAAAGTTCCGCTATCTCATTTATTTTCATCTCTGAATCATTTAAAATATTTATAAAATCAAGAACTCTATAAAATGTATCAGCCTGTGGAAAAGGAATACTTGGATCTTCTTCAACAAATTTAATCTTATTCATAACTTCATAAATATCTTCCAATTCAATTTGTTGATAAACTTCTCCTAAAATATATCTCTTAATTTTAACTAGTTTGATACTATTGTAATTATTTTCTGTATCAAATTGATAAACATAAAAATTAAAAATATTATCATGTTTTATTAGCATTACTGGAATTATTTCCTTCGTTGTTATTTTACGCCAAACCCTATAAGGATAATATAATTGCCTAACAATAAAATCACTCATATAATGATTTTTTGCTTCAACAATTACAAACTTTGTTAATCCCTCATAACTACCATCAATTTCCATCTGTGAATTTTCAACTTGTATGTTAAAATCTGTATTATTTTCAGTTTTAATTATATATTCAAAACTTCCTGTACCCATTCTGCCTTGAATAGTTGGAATTACTTCCTCACCAATTAAATCTTTCAACATACCAGAAATGAATGCTGATGATAGAGAAATAGCTTCACTTGTAATATTTTTACTATCAATAGTAGTTATATAATCAGGTAAATACATAGTTTCAACATCAATGGAGTTATCAATATTTACATCTTGATAGTTTTGGAATTTTCCTATTAAGTATTCTCCTCTTTTTGTTGGCAAAATAGCTAAATGATTTTCATTAAAAATAATTGGCAAATCAATTTTACTATCAAATTTTGTCATCAAACGAGGTTCCCTAAATTCTTTGATTTGTTCCGCTGTAATTGTAAAATATCCTTCCTGATTTATTGAATCTAATATTTTATATTTATCAAATATTTGTTCCCAAGCTATATCATTCTTTCCCTTTGCCAATTATTAACACCTCCTGAATTTCACCTCTTTTTTTAGCATTTGAATTTATATTTCTTTTTGCCATCAAGGTATGAATAGTATATTTATTTTTATCACTATATAATTCTTTGATAAATGGTGTTGAAGAATTGCTAATAATTACTGTACAACCCTTTTGAATTAGATCATCACATAATTCTTTTAATCTTTTTTGATCTTTTCTTGTAAATCCATTTTCTGTATACCCAACAAAATTAACTTGATCATCAAATTGATCATAAGGTGGATCAAAATAAACTAATGAACCTTTTGGTACATCATTGCAACATTCTTCAAAATCACCATGTCTAAACTCGATATCATTATTAACAAAATACTCATGAAGTGCTTTTAGGACAGGCTTATTACATATATTAGGATTTTTATACTTCCCAAAAGGAGTATTAAATTGACCAGAACTATTAAGTCTAAAAAGTCCGTTATAACAAGTTCTATTAAGATAAATTAATCTTGCAGATTTTTCAACAGGCGTCCATGACTCATATTCTTCTTTTCGATCAAACTCTCTGATTTTATAAAAATCATCTTCATTATTTTTATCTTCATATTCTTCTAATTTACTAATTAACTCATCATAGTTATATTTAATACATTTATAACATTCAATCAAATCCCTATTATAATCATTTACAACGGCATTATTTGGTTGTAGATAAAATAGTATTGAACCACCACCTATGAATGGCTCATAATAGCTAGTATATTTAATCTTTTTTAGATATTTTTCCATTTGAGGTATTAATTGTCTTTTTCCACCAGCCCATTTTAAAAATGGTTGAATCAATAAATTTTTACTTTTATTTTTTCTCATATTTAATGCCTCCTATACTTCATTACTAATTATATCATGAATTTATTGTTTTTTACTAATCATTTTTATAACCTCAAAATTAGCACTCAATATTGTTTTTTGCTACCTTATTTGATATAATACCATTGAAATTGTTGAATTGCATTTTGTAAAAAGATAAAGGAGGCAGGATAAAATCATAAATTAACAAATTTTAAAGATGGTATGGAAAAAGTATCAT
>JBJFGY010000117.1:0-25106 GCA_051893155.1 Bacilli bacterium | reverse complement strand
ATAAACTAATCAAAAATATTTAAAAATTTTTCATAAAAAACCTAAACTCAAATTATAAAAATATTGTTATTAAAAAAAATAAATGATAAAATGTTAATATGAAAAAAGTTGGATATTTATATATATTAGTATTATCATTATTATTTTTATATCAAAAGCCAGTAAAAGCTGATATTTGTGGTAATGTTACACATAATTCTTCTGGAAATTATGATTCATTGTCTTGTTCTTTAACAATAGAAGAGAAAACTTGTTTAGTTAAATTTATAAAATATAGTGATGGAAGTGCCGGATTATATATTGATGGTGTGAAGCAAGAAGTTTTAAATAAAAAAAATTATAGTTGTACATCGTGTGATGTATCATTTTCATTAGATAATACTCTTGAAAATGGAATAAATGATTTAAGCAATATTGTAGTAAGTCAGGTAAGTGCTGTAACTGGTAAATATAAGTTTAGTGGAATACAAAGTTATGAAAAAGATATAATTATTTGTTCTAATGATAATTATAATATTATTGTTGATAAAGATGATGGACATATATGTAAAGTCGTAATAAAGTCTAATCCAGATGGAAACGTTGAAATGACTTACGGAAATCAAAAAACAATAAATCCTAAAAAAGGGACTTATACATGTACTGTTGCTGGAGATTCAATAACATTTAATTTACCAAAAGACTTACCAAAAAACTCAATATCTTCTGTTGCTGACTGTCCAAATATAACCTCTAGTGCTGAAAAAGAAACTGATGACGATGAATATACTGAAACAACAAATGAAGAAGAAGAAAAAGAACATCTAGATAATAGTGAATATGATAATTCAAATAAACATTTAGGAACTGAAACTGGTGAACTAAACTGCGAGAATTTTATTAAAGATGACCTATTAACATACATTGAAAAAATATTAAGTTTAATGAAATATGCAGGAATAGTATTATGTATAGGACTTACAATTGTAGATTTTGCTAAAGCTATTATTGGTGATGATAAAGATGCACTAAATAAAATAACAAAAAAAGCCTTTATAAGAATTATATTAGTAGCGCTTTTATTCTTCCTACCTACTTTAATTAACTTTGTATTAAATATAGTTAATCCAGATGCCTGTCCAATTAATTTTTAAATAAAAAACTAATTAGCACAATACTAATTAGTTTTTTTTGATTTATTACTTTTCTTTTTATTAGGAACTAATTTTACTTTAACACCTTTATATCTAGCAAACTTATATTTTACACCTTCAGGTAAGTTTTTCTTTAGTTTTTTCATTCTATCACTCCTTGCAAGCAAGATTATAGCATAAAATAGAATATTCTTACAAGTTTTTTTAATAATTTTTACTTTTTATTATGATTAATAATATTAAATATATTTCTTTGAATAGAAGTATTTTTATTTTCAAAACTATTATTATTTATTTTTTTCTGAGTATGCATTATTTGAAAATTAAGTTCATTAATTTCAGATTCTAATTTATGAATTTTACTTATATCATCTTTTTTTATAATAGAACTATTTAGTTCTCCTTGTAATTTTTCTTTTTTTTGAGTTATATAATCAAATCTTTCCATATAAATAGTCTCCTTATTTATATTATACAATTATTTATATTTAATTCAAAGTATGTTTTTTTATAGAAAGTTAAGATTTTATGTTATATAATAATATTATAAAAAGGTGACTAAATGAAAGAGATTATAAAAATAGAAAATTTATATAAGTCATATGGTAAAATAAAAGCAGTTGATAATTTAAATTTAAAAGTTAATCAAGGCGAATTATTTGCTTTTTTGGGAATAAATGGAGCTGGAAAAAGTACTACAATTTCAATAATGAGTGGTATTTTAAAAAAAGATTCTGGAAAAATATATATATGCGAAAAAGACATTGAAAAAGAAAGTAATATAATAAAAAATTATATAGGTATTGTTTTTCAAGAATCAGTTCTTGATAAATCGTTAACAGTATATGAAAATTTAAAATATCGTGCAGGATTATATGGAATTGTTGGTAAAGATTTTTTTAAAATTTATGAACAATTAGAAAATTTATTTGAACTTCAAGATATCAAAAATATAAAATTAGTAAAATTATCTGGTGGACAAAGAAGAAAAGTTGATATTGCAAGAGCAATTATACACAAACCTAAGTTAATAATATTAGATGAACCAACAACCGGATTAGATCCAGGAACAAGGAAAAAAATATGGAATATAATTAGAAAACTAAGAAAAGATTATAATATGACAATTTTCTTAACTACACATTATATGGAAGAAGCGACAGATGCTGATTATATAACAATTATTGATAAAGGCAAAATTATTGCAGAAGGCACTCCATTAGATTTAAAAAATAAATATGCCTCTGATACAATAATAATTTATAATATTAATGAAGAAGAAATTAAAAAATTAAATTTACCATATAAAAAAATTAAAAATGCTTTTAAGATTGAAATTAAAAACACTAAACAAGCAACTGATTTAATAATTAACAATAAAAATATATTTCAAGATTATGAAATTATTAAAGGTAGAATGGATGATGTATTTCTTTCTGCTACTGGATATAAACAAGAAGGAGAATTATGAAAAAATTTATAAGTTTGACTAAAAGAAATATTAAGGTTTATTTTAGTGATAAAACAATGTTTTTTACATCATTAATTACACCAGTAATATTACTTGTATTATATTCTTCTTTTTTAGGAGGTATATTTAAAGATACATTTATATCTGCTTTTCCTAACGAATTAAATATACCAAATAAAATAATAAATTCTTTAGTAAGTGGTCAGATACTATCATCATTATTATCTGTAAGCTGTATAACTGTAGCATTTACATCTAATCTTTTAATGGTAATGGATAAAGTTTCAGGAACAGCAAAAGATATAAATATTTCACCAACTAACAAAAAAATTATTAGTTTATCTTATTTTACTGCAACATTTTTATCTACAGTAATTGTTAATTTTGTTGGATTATTGTTATGTTTATTATACACTTATACGCAAGGTTGGTTTTATACATTTACTGATATACTTAAATTACTATTAGATATAATTTTGTTAACATTATTTGGTTGTAGTTTATCTTCAATAATAAATATTAATTTAAAAACACAAGGTCAAGTTTCAGCTGTTGGCACAATTGTTAGCGCAGGATATGGTTTTATTTGTGGCGCATATATGCCTATATCTTCTTTTAGTAAAGGACTACAAAAAGTAATACTTTTTTTACCTGGAACATATGGAACTTCTTTAATTAAAAATCATTCTATTTCAGCGCCATTAAGAGAACTCACAAAACTTAATGTTCCAAATAATTTAATAAATAAAATAAAAACAAGTTTAGATTGCAATTTATTTTTTATGGGACATAAAATAACTGAAACTGGAATGTATTTGATTATAGTAGTTACAATAATCATACTATTAATAATATATATAATACTAAATTTGTTTAAAAAGAATAATGATTAAATAAAAAAACATAGATTATAATTTAAAAAATCTATGTTTTTATTAACAATAATAATTGGCAGGGGTGGCAGGAGTTGAACCCACATGAATGGTTTTGGAGACCATCATTCTACCATTGAATTACACCCCTAAATAGGTACACTAATTATAACGCAAAAAAAGCAGGTATGCAAGAAAAAGATATTGCATATAATATATTAGACACCTACTAGACACAATTTCAAATTTTTGATATAATTTAGGTGTGGTGCATTATGCTAGTCACAATCACTATTTGAAGATGGGGCTAAAAATCCATTAATTGATACAAGACACTTTATATATTTGCTTCTTCTGCCCAAGTTGGGGTGAATATGTAATTTAAAATTATAGGGAGATTATAATGGCATATAATTGACCCCCTGTAGTTACGTCAAGCAAAAACAAATTCATGTCGTGAGTGGTTATAAGGGATTAAACGATACGGTGATTTTATGAAATTATAACTGCAAAAGCGAATAAGGATAGTTTAGATGTGTCAGGGAAAACCTCTAGCGTGTTATTTATTATAAAGATTGAAGTGCGGACTAATGTGGCAATCGAGTAATTAGTTAGGCAACTGCTAGTTATTTTCTTTAAAGAGAAATCGCCTACGGGTAACCAAGGGAGAGAAAATAGAGAAATTCAACTCGACCAAAGCCGTAAGATTAATTTATAATAAACCATAATTTTTAAATAACTTTATAGGAGGGTTATATGAAAAAAAATAACTGGGTATATAAAGTTTTTTTATGCACATTTATATTATCAGTTATATTTAGTTTTACAACAAATTTTTTATCTAGTCATTCAAATATTTTTACAATGATATTAATAATAACAATCGTTATTGCAATAGGAATAATATTTGATATGATTGGTGCTAGTAGTTTAACAAGCAAAGAAGCAACATTTCATTCAATGAGTTCAAAAAAAATCAAAGGCGCAAAAGAAACAATAAAATTAATTAAAAATAATGCAAAAGTTTCAAGTGTATGTAACGATATTGTTGGAGATATATGTGGAATTATAAGTGGTGGTCTTGGTGCAGTACTTGCCATTTCGATAGCTAATGCCACTGAAGTTAATATAGGATTAATAAGTGTAATTACAGCCGCTGTAATATCTTCACTTACTGTTGGAGGAAAGGCCATATTTAAAAGCATAGCAATAAAAAATTCAGATAAAATTATATTTAGTGTTGGAAAGTTTGTTAGTATATTTAAAAAATAGCAAACTTTCTTTTTTTACATATTATATTTTAGGTGATAAACATGATTGTATCTTATACGGCAAAAGAACTTGATCTTCTTGCAAGAATAATGAGAGCCGAAGCACTAAATGAAGGAGAACTTGGAATGCTTATGGTTGGAAATGTTGTAGTAAATAGAGTTTTAGCAAATTGTTTAACATTTAAAAATATTAATAGTGTATATAATGCTATTTATCAAAAGAATCAATTTGTTGGAACAGAAAGTTCACTATTTCAAGCAAGTGCTACAACTTTAGAAAAAAATCTAGCAAAAAGGATACTAGATGGCGAATATTATTATCCTGCGACTAACGCATTATGGTTTTATGCACCAAATAAAAATGAAAACTGTAAAAGTGTTTGGTATGATCAAAACTTAGCAGGAAGATATAAAAACCATTGTTTCTATAATCCTGATCCAGGAGTTTGCCAAGAAATACACTAAAAAAGGCTGCGTTACGCAACCTTTATTTCATTATTAATAAAATCTACATTAATCGTTGTATTAGGTTTTATTTCATTATTAATAAGTTTTTTGGCAAGAATTGTTTCAAGTTTATTATTAACAAGTCTTTTCAATGGCCTTGCTCCATAATATTCATCATAGCCATTATTTATGAAATAGTTTTTAGCATTATCTGATAATTTTATTTTAACGTTTATATCTAATAATCTATTTTCAATTTCATTAATTATTTTATCAAGTATTTGTAATAAATCACTTTTACTTAGTTTATTAAATAAAATAATTTCATCTAATCTATTTAAAAATTCTGGTTTAAAATATTTTGGAAGTTCACTCATAACTTTATCATCTTCATTATTAATAATAAATTCACTACCAACATTTGAAGTCATAATGATTATTGTATTTTTAAAATCTACAGTTCTACCATTTGAATCAGTTAATCTTCCATCATCAAGTATTTGTAATAATAGATTTAATACATCAGGATGAGCTTTCTCTATTTCATCAAATAATACTATTGAATATGGGTTCCTACGAACTTTTTCGGTAAGTTGTCCACCTTCTTCATAACCTATATATCCTGGTGCAGCTCCAATTAATCTTGATACAGAATATTTTTCCATATATTCACTCATATCAATTCTAATCATATGATGTTCATCATCAAAAAGTTCATAAGCTAGAGATTTAGCAACCTCTGTTTTACCAACTCCAGTTGGACCTAAGAACATAAATGAACCAATTGGTCTATTAGGGTCTTTAATACCACTTCTTGAACGAATAATAGCATCAGATACTAGTTTTAATGCTTTATCTTGACCTTTAACTCTTTTTTTAAGATTTTCTTCAAGATTAAGTATTTTTTCTTTTTCTGAACTCATTAATTTTGAAATTGGAATATTAGTCCATTTACTTATTACATTTGCAATATCTTCGCTTGTAACAGTATCACTTAAAATACCTTCATTACCTTTTTTATTTAAAGTTTCAAGTTTTAATTTAAGTTCTGGTAATGTGCCATTTTTAAGTCTTGCAGCAGTTTCTAAATCATAGTTATTTTCCGCTTGTTCAAGTTCAAATGTATATTTTGAAATATCGGATTTAATCTTTTTTATTTCTTCGTTAATATTCTTTTCTTCTTTCCATTTATCACTTAGTTCTTTTTCTTTGCCCTTTAATGTATAAAGTTCATCATCAATTTTTTCAAGTCTTTTAATAGAAAGTTCATCTTTTTCTTTTTTTAAAGCTTCTTTTTCAACTTGCAACGTTAATATTTTTCTAGTAATTTCATCAAGTGATGTTGGAACACTATCCATTTGTACCCTTATCGTTGCACAGGCTTCATCAACTAGATCAATTGCTTTATCTGGTAAAAATCGATCAGTTATATATCGATTAGATAATGTTGCTGCACTTACTAAAGCTTTATCTTGTATAGTAACACCATGATATATTTCAAATCTTTCTTTTAATCCACGAAGTATAGTAATAGTGTCTTCAACTGTTGGCTCTGAAACAATAACTTTTTGGAATCTTCTTTCAAGAGCACCATCTTTTTCTATATACATTCTATATTCATTTAATGTTGTTGCTCCAATAACATGAATTTCCCCACGAGCAAGCATTGGTTTTAGAATATTTCCTGTATCCATTGCACCTTCAGTTGCTCCAGTACCTACTATTAGATGAATTTCATCAATAAACATGATAATGTTTCCTTCACTCTTTTTTACTTCATCTAAAACTTTTTTAAGTCTTTCCTCAAACTCTCCACGATATTTTGCACCTGCAATTAAAGATGCCATATTAAGTTCCCAGACAACTTTGTTTTTTAATGATTCTGGAACATCACCTTTAACAATTCTTTGAGCAAGACCTTCAACTATAGCTGTTTTTCCTACTCCTGGTTCACCGATTAATACCGGATTATTTTTAGTTTTTCTTGATAAAATTCTTGTAATGCTACGAATCTCGTCATCTCGACCAATTATGGGATCAATCTTACGATTTTTAACATCATCATTTATATTACGTCCATATTTTTCTAAAACATTTTCGTTTTCTTCATTATTTTGATTATACATATTTATTACCTCCTTTTTACATATACTATTATACTCAAAAATTAGCACTTGTCAATATATAGTGCTAATTATATTATATAAAAAATATGAAGTTTTATACCTCATATTTTTAATATTTGTCCTATTGATAATAAATTACTTTCTAAATTATTTTTCTTTTTTATTTCATTTACTGTTGTATTCTAACTGGTACAATTTTTTATATAACATATTTATTTAATTAATCAAATTTATCAAATAAATTCATCATATGTTGCATGAATGCTTCTTCATCAAAGAAAATATCATTAGGTATACAAATATTATATTTTTCAATAAAATTATGCATAAATTCATCGGTAGGCATATCAGGATCATATCCATTTTTTAAATAATCATCATATATTACTTTTTTTATCTCTTCTCTTAAATCACAAGCCTTATCTTTATGAACATATACTATTCCATACATAACACCATAGCTTACATATATTTCATAATTCTCAATATCAGTGCAAGAGTATAAATTAACTTCTATCTTTTCGTCTAATACCTCGCAGATTTCTAAATACTTATCTTTCCAATCACGTTGCTCAAAAGTGTCAGTTTTATCAATCCAATTCATGCAATATTTCTCTCCATTTCTTATAGAAGTTAGTATATACTATATATTTATAAAAGTAAATATAATATCTAATTATTGGTTTGATAAATTTCAATATTTTCACTAATTTTTTATTATGATATAGTTAAATTATTTAGAAAATAAAAAATAATTTTTCCTATTATTTTATTGTCTTACATTTATTTAATATTTTTATTTTCAAGTTCATTAATATCATACATTGTTTTTAAATCGTTAAATATTTCTTCATATGGCAAGAAGTTTTAAAAAAAGTATACTTTTTTGTGTATACTTTTATTTTAAAACTCGACATTATACCTCATATTTTTAAGATTTGTCCTATTGATAATAAATTACTTTGTAAATTATTTTTCTTTTTTATTTCATTTACTGTTGTATTATATTTATTTGCTATTGACCATAAAGTATCGCCTTTTTTAACTGTATATGTTTGTAATGTTGAAGGGACAATTAATTCTTGACCAATAGATAGTAAATTACTTTGTAAATTGTTATCTTTTTTTAATTTATCTACTGTTGTATTATACATATTTGCTATTTTATATAATGTATCACCTTTTTTTACAATATAAATATTTTCATTACTAGGTGTAATTTCAGTTCCTTTAATTTTTAATTTTTGTCCTATTGATAATAAATTTGATGATAAATTATTTAATTTTTTTAGATTATCCACCGTTGTATTATATTTTTTAGCAATACTCCAAAGAGAGTCTCCTTTTTGAACAATATAATAATCTTCTGAAACTGCGGAACCTTTTAATGAATATGGAACACCTATATAATCAGCAAGTGCTTTTACAACAGCTTCTGCTAGATCTTCCCAATTATTTTTTAATAAATTTACATCATCCCCAGTACTATCTAAAAAACCATATTCAACGATTAATGTTTCATTATTAGGTGTATCTCTTAGTAAATAATAATAATCTTTAGCAGGATTGCTTGGAAGTCTTCTTTGATAATATTTGCGAACATTTTGACCTGATGATTCTAATTCTTTAGCAATCATTTTTGATAATTTATCGTTGTTTCTAAGTGCATAAATTATTTCAGCACCATCGCCACCTCGGTCACAAAAAATACGTAGCAACTGAATTAAAAAAAATAATCATTTATTATATTCATACTTATCTTCATCTATAAGATCAAACTTATATGTAATTTGTATATTTCTATCTTTATCTATTTCAATTCTATCTATTAAAGCAAACAATAAATCTCTGCTTGGATTATTAATATTTAAAAATTCTTTTATTGTTTTTGTATAATCAGGAAGTTTTTCTATTTGTTCCTTAGAATTGTCTTTCTTATTTTCTAACTGTTTTATTTTTTTTACAATATCTACTATTGCTTTGTCTTCAATATCCATCAATCTATTAAATGTTTCTTCATCTATTTTTCCAAACATTTCAGTTATTAACACATTTAGTTTTTTTATGTGCTTCTCTTTTTCTTTTGTTAATCGTATTAATTCACTACTCTTATTTTTCTCTAATAGCTCTCCCTGTTTAATTAGTTTTTTATTTATATCTTCAATTGATATGTTTTTAATATATTTGGAAACAGTAGATTTTATACGTTTTAATAAAGATTTTTCCAATTCGTCGTAAGGCATAAAATGAGATTCGCATCTATGTTTTTTTGGGTCTCTTGCATATTTATTGCAATTTATAGACCAATAATCATATTTCTTTTTATGACTTATACTTAAATAATTACCACACTCTTTACAAAACAATAAATTTTCAAACAATCTTTTTTCTCTATACGTTTTTGTTTTTGGTATTACGAATCTATTTTTTTGAATTGTTTCAAAAACTTGTCTGTCTACTAACGGTTCGTGAGTATTTTCAACTATAATCCATAAACTTTTATCAAGATTAATTCTTTTCTTACTTTTGTAGTTAACTTTAGTTTGAGTGTTTTGTACCATATCACCAGTATACATTCTATTGGTTAATATCTTCCTTATCGAAGTAGAACACCATTCATTTAATCTTCTATCATCACTACTTAAATTTATATTTTTATAAGCACTTGGGGTTAAGACTCCTCTACTATTTAATAATGATGCTATATCTGAAATACTCATACCAGATATAAACCAACTAAATATATCTTTTACTATAGGCGCTGTATTAGGATCTGGAATTAAATGCCCTTTATCTTCTGGATCTCTCATATAACCATAACATGGAACACTCCCAATATATTTTCCCTGAACTTTTTTAGAATGCAAAACATCCCTTATCTTATTTGAATTCTGTTTACTATAGTAATCATTACAGGCAACTATAAAAGTTGAAGAATCATTACTAGCTTGAATTTTAGCACTATCATAACTTTCCATAATTGAAATAAACCTCACTCTATTCTCCGGAAAAAATCTTTCCATAAAATATCCAGTATTAACATGATCCCTACCCAATCTTGATAAATCCTTAACAATAACTAAATTTATCTTCTTATCATTAATATCCTTTATCATCTTTTTAAAAGCTGGTCTATCAAAGTTAGTTCCAGAATATCCATCATCTACATACTCTTCTACAAAAGTAAAACCATTATTTTTAATGTAACTCATTAAAATGTCTCTTTGATTAATTACACTTTCACTTTCAGACTCATATTTTTTATCTCGGTCTTCTTGAGATAATCTTATATATATTCCTGCTTTATACTCATAATTTTCTAGTAAATTATTATACATTTTCCCTCCTTCTTATTTTTTAATTCACTAGATTCCTTTCTAAGACAATTTGATGTTACCATCATTTTTCAAAAAACACAAATCATCTAAAAAGAAATCTGATCATTATTTAATTTTTTTATTAAATATTCTATTAAAATATCTTTTATATTTTTTTTATTAATAGATTTATCATCTAAATACACTATTTTTTTATTTTTTGGCATAAAAAAACATACCTCCTATTTTAAAGGTATGCTTTAAATTTTATATTATTTCTATTCCCAAATTATCTACTATATCTAGTTTACAAAACAAAATATCTTTTATAACAAGTTTTAAATGTTTAATATTTGTATGTGTTTTATCTTGATACAACAAAAACTTATATTCATGTGGATAAATATCATTAAAATCCATATATACATCATCTTTACTTACAAAATAATTCGATGACAAGTAATTTTCAACATTAGAATTAAATATTTTTCTTCCAAAATAATCAAGTTGCATTTCTTCACATAATAATTCTATTTTTTCAGGGGAACATATTTGTTCATATTCTTCTTTTGTCATTTCGTCTAAAAATTTCAAATAACTAACTTTTACTTCCAATTCATCATTGTAATAATCTTGACATATATAATTATGAATTTTAGCATATTTTATCATAATAGGATAAATATATTTTGTTTTTATTTCTTGCCTTGATTCTTTATTATTATAAAAATCCAAAACAATTTTTTCTAATTTTTTATCTCTTTCAAAAGACTTTAATATACTTGATTTTAAAGTTGTATTATTATAAAAATGAGAATAATAATACATTATTGATATTAAAATTTGTTCACCTTGTGAATAAAAATGATTGCATTCATAACAAGTTGGAAACACTAAATACTCACAATAAATTTTATTTTCAATCAATCCTTTTGTCGGATGATGTTCCTTAGTTAATTTACAGTCATTTTTACCACATAAAACACATTCTATATTTTTTTCCTTGTACATAGTTATTCACCAAATATATTTTTATCTATATAATCTATTTGTTTAAATATTTCCTCTAAAACGTCAACAACAATACTATTGCCTGCCATTTTATTGATTTTATCTCTCGTAAATATTTTTTGACTACCTTTTTTACAAAAATTATTTGTAATTAACTTTTCATAATCTTCTTCCTCAAAACCCATTAATAAAAATCCTTCTCTTGGAGTTAAATATCTAAATTTGCTCATTCCTTCTTTACCATTATCATAATCAATAACTCCAGAATTTGGATGTCTATCTTGTTTTGTAGTTAACGTAGGAGCTATGTTAGCATATTTGCCATTAGTATATAATTTATCATTTTTCAAATATATACTTCTCCTAGATTTTGTATCATTAGGTTGACTTTCGTCAGCTTCTCTCTTATATATTTCATTAGAATAATCCATTCTCAAAATATTAGAGATACTTTTTTCTTTTCTATTTAATTCGCTAGCTTTCCTTATATTTTCTAAATTATTTTCAGTAAAGAATTTATCAATATTTTGTTTTAACCGAGTATTGCCATTTACATATACACTGATCATATATGCTCTAACCCTTTTTTGTGGAACCCCAAAATTAGAAGCATTTAATGTTAATACATAATTGGAATATCCCATATCAACTAATGATTGTTTCCACATATCAAAATTTGCTAGATTTCTCTTTGCCATTATATCTCTAACATTTTCCATAAGTAAAAATCTTGGCATAGTTAAATTTTGATTTTTTCTTTCTAACAATATTCTCTCAATCTGCCATAGCATACTAGAACGATTATTAGCATTTCTATCAATACCGCCTTTATTACCATGCCAATATCCTGCTGCCGATAAATCTTGGCAAGGAAAAGAATACGTTAAAATATTCATATCATCTGGTAAATCTTGGCCTTTTATATCAGTTACACTTACTAAATTTTTTGATCTATCGATTGAAAAACATAGTTTTCTTAAAAATTCAATATTTTGTTTTTCAAGCATTTCCATTCTAGCTGGCTTTTTACCATCAAAACTTAATGTATATTTTGACAAAATTTTCAAAAGCTCATCTTTTTTCATTTTATCATAAATTGAAGAAATTGGATTTCCATTATGTATGTAATCATATGCTAAAATTGCATTTACATCCCAGTCAGCTGTATTTAATATTACATGATCTATATTAGCATTTCTTAGAGCCTTTTCTTGAGCACCGATACCGCTAAAAGTTTCTACCATCTTTAACATACAACACCTCCTTAATCTCCAATTTTAATTTTACCAGGTTTTATAAAATTAATCCAGAGCTTAACTAAAATTTCTATAAATTTTTAGGCAGTCCTTCGTCAAATAATTTATTTCTAATTTGTAAAATTATATTTGATTGTTTTGTTGAAGGTATTCTACCGGTCTTCATAGCTTTACTGGCAATTAATATTAAATCATTTTCCATTGGTGTAAGTAATTTTCTTTCATTTGCCCAAGACAAAACTTTATTCCAATATTCATCACCTAAATTAACTACTAATATTTCAGCATTTAATTGATTTTCAATTTTTCTTTCTTTTTTAGCATCTAAAAATTCTTGTTTTTCATCACTTAGTTCTACCAAATCATTAATAAAATCTCCAATTAATTCAAATTTTTCTTTTTTAGCTCTTTCCCAACATGCTTCTTTTTTACACCATTCGGTTACATTTAAAGTTAATCTATCTTCTTTTGTTATAAAATCTAAAACTTCTTTTGTAGTTTTTAACATTTGATCTACAAATGAAGGATAAATTTTTTGATTGTTCCATATTCTTTTATAATCTATGGTCAAATTAGGATAATTCTCCTTAATTAAATTCATTATTATAGAAATAGAATAAGTAACTATATTAGCTTTATATGCTTTTATCTCTTTGTACCACTGTTGATTAGCAACAATAGCATCAGTATTTTTAAAGATTATAGCATAGGAAATGATTTTTTTAAAATAATGTTCATTAAAAGATGAATCTCCTTTTTCCCACTCTTTATCAATTTTTTCAGCAAAATATCTCATACTGGATTGCGCACCTTTACTAACAATATGCGGTACCCCATCAAATGTATTTATATATTTAGCCAAATCCACTTTTTTTAGCATTTGATTTTTAGGGTTCTTTAGTTGATATTTTTTTCTTTCACTAGAAGTAAGCTTCATTTGTTCTTGTGTATATTGCCCCCTAGCCCTCTCATAAAACCAAATAGTTTGATATTGATTTCCATCAACAGCAGGTGCATAGATTTTTCTTGAATATTCTTCTATTCTAATATGATAAGGATGATTAGAAAAGAAATCGGCTTCATCTACTTTATTTTGACTATTAGCACATCTAGAAATTACAGGAATCATATTAGTAGCTTTTTCATGTTCAACTACCGATAATTTCATAGGAACAAAAATAGAAGATACATCTTTTTTATCTTGTAAAACTGCATTAGCAATAGATGCTGTCGTTTGACCTCCATTAATAATTTGTAAATCCTTTATTTTTGTTATAACAAGCTCATTATTAACTTTTTCTATGCAAATATCAGTAGCAGTTGCAGCTATTCCATTATTATATGCGAAAAACATATCTGGTTCGTTTAAAATAGTATTTCTTATTCCTTTATTAACCTTTCCTTTTATACTTAGAAATGAACGTACATTTCCTTCCAACAATCTCGAACCATATTCAATATACATATTTGCTAAAATATTGCCTGGAATCACAGCCAAATACGCAGAATAATCATCACTCTCAACTGCTTTCACACAAGGCAAACCACCAAATTGTTGAAAATTTATTTCAATACTTTCCTTTCCTAATGTAGAACTATATATATCATAAAATCTTTTTATATCCCACACATTTAATTCTACAATTTTGTTATTTATTGGTTCTTTCCTTATATTTTTTACTCTTTCACTCAACCTTTTATCAGTTACAATATAAAATCGAAATTTTACAATATCATTAATTTTATCCATTAATTCTTTTGCAAAGCCATATCCTTGCGAACTTTCTTCAAACCCTTTGTTAATTATATAACCATTTATGCTCGCCTCTACCAAATAACGCATATTGTCATATAACTTATTAATTTCTGTATTTGTTAAATTTAAAATTTCCTCACTATTAGAAAAATCACTCAATAAAACAACACAAGATTTATCATATGGATCAAAATAATATCCATCCATAATCATTTTTCTGTTGCGTTCACCGATTCCTTCAAAATATCCTTCTACAAAATCATCAAATTCCTCTGCATTTATTAAATTATCAATAGCATATTTTAAAAATTCTCTTTTAACATCACTTAATTCATATTCAGCAGAAACTTTGAAATCTTCTAAACATTCTTTACGATACTCTTCTAAATTCAACTCATTCACCAACTTCCATATACGCTTTCAATTTATCAATATACAGTTGATAAGATATTCTTGCAATACCTTCCTTCAAATCTTTACGTTGAATTCTAGGAAAATTATCTTTTACAACGTAGCTAATAATCCCCTTATTACAATAAACATATTTATCATATTCATCATTATAAAAATACTTACGTTGATCCAACTTTTTATTAAACAACATAATTTCTTCATTGCTTGTAAACTTTTTCTCAATTTCTTTTATATAATCGTTTAATAGCAATGGCTCACTTATTACTGTATTACTAGGTTCTAATTTAATAATAACTAGTTTACCTTCTAAATTAGATTCTAATTGTTCTACAGAACTAATTTCAACTGTAATTGCATTTTCTCTAACTGTTTTAATTTCATACCAAGTATTATCTATTTCATAATCTTTATGGGATAAAGAACTTCCTATCCAAGCCTCAAGACTTTTAAATATTCCATATTTTTTAAACATATATTCATTTAAAAAAATCAATTCACCTAATAAGCCTCTAACCTCATTTTCAGTCATTAACATATTAGTAGGATTTTTAAACATTTGAACCCATTTTTTCCATCGATCTATAACAAAAGGAATTGGAGAGTATTGTTTCAAATGATAAGTTTTTTCAATTATATCACTACAAAATTGATAAAATATATCACTCATATTGTTATCTAATAAATTAAAACTTAAAGTTAACCTATTATCAGTTCTTTTTGAAAGCTTAACTTCAATCATTTTTGATGATTCAACTTCAATATACTCTGCATTTGCTATTACTATAAATGACTGTTGATTCAAATCATTATAACCGACATATATATCAACAGGATGGTCCGCATTAATTCTCTTGTAAGAATTACTATTTTTACATTCGACAAATTTTTCTCTAATCAAATCAATCTTCATAATCATCATCACTGCTCATTTCTTCAAATTCTCTTTGATTTCTCAATTCAATTATATTAATCTTATATTTAGCAAATTTTGTGGAAACATTCGGTAAAGTAGGAAAACCTATACTTATTCCAACAAAAGGTTCATCTACATTAATATCTACGATTTCCTCCGATTTATTTTTACCAAGAGTAATCATATAAATCATTAACAATGGATTTCTTTTAATCTTAAAATATTCTCTTTGTGGAACAGCCTTCTCTTTATTATCAAAATTTTGTCTAAAGTTATTCTCTATTTCATCTATTTTACTTTGTAATAAGCCGAATTTAGAGTCATTTGCTGTTCCTAAACGATTTTTAGTGGCAGACATTTGAATAAGCTTCCCATCGTTTCTTGGCATATAACTTCTTTCTACGCAATTGATACAACCATCATTACCACGATTTTTATCTATGCAAAAGGTTTGTTTAGATTCCCCATTTATAAAAACCACATCCCATTTTGATAATTCACTTGTTGGATAATTATTAATAAATTCCTTGATTGTCAATATATCGAAGGGAAAATTAGCATATGAAGAATCAAAGTTATTTAGAAAATCAATTATTATTTCTTTATCGATATCTTTGTATCCTTTATTTTTACCCCTACTATCTAAATCTTTATTTTTATATTGTATCGATGTCAAAAGATTCTCTACTGCTGTAATATTAGTTTTATTTTTTAATTCATTATTATATAACTTTGTCATTTCTAAATATGTTTCGCTCATAGAAATTACTCTTTCTATTGCTTGAGCTGTTCTCATTTTATTTCTAGCTGTAACTAATAATGAATTTATATCATTTCTAACTCGCAATCCAAATTCAAGTGGAGTTTTATCAAGCTCTCTCATAATTTTTATATCTCTTCTTAACTCATCCGTAGCTTCACTTATATGCCTATACCACTCCCTATTATTTTCATCCATCCAAATTCTACATAAATCATCATAATTAGGTCTATAACCAAACCATCTACCCATTTGCATTAATGTATCATACATTTTTGAATTTCTATAAAAATAACTAATAATTAAACCTTCTAATGTCAAACCTCTAGATAAACTCATACCACCAACAACAATAACACGTAAACCATTTTTTTCATTAGATTCATAATCTAATTTATTAAAATTCTTACCATTTACCACATTTACTACTATTGAATTTGTTGAGTCATTCAATATTTTTTGTATATCATCCCACGAAAATTCTAAATTACTATAACTGTGCTTATATGTATCATAAAGATTTTTTAGATTTTCATCATTCATAGCTTCTTCAAATGACAATTTACTATAAAGACGTATTGAATTTTTAATATTATTTACATAATTTTCTACTAAATTATTGATTTGATTTTGAATATTAATAAATCTACTTACATTTACAATCATTGATCTATGAGATAAAGCATCCCCTCTCAAATCACGAATAGCATTTGCTATAAAAAACTGTCTAACAGCACTTTTTAAGCTTTGAGGAAGTTCTTTTATTATATCGTCTTTTTTGTGGATTAAAGGAAAATACATTTCACCATCTTTTATAGTCTCTATCATGTTAGAGTAGTCTCCAAATTCACCAAATATATTTCTAGCACCAATATAATTGGTAGGTGAATCTAAAGAATATATATAATCTTTAGGAAATAAATCCTCTCTCTCCATCTCTTCATTTGTATCCGGATTAATAAAAATATTAGCAAATGGTGTTGCAGTAAAACCAACATAACTCGCTTTTTTAAATAAGCTTAGCATAATTCTAATTTGATTATTAATAGCCGTAGGCTCTTCATCTTCGGCATGAACATTAATTGATGCATTGTCCGCTTCATCATCAATCATTAACAAAGAAGTATTTATTTGTGTTGCTCCTTCGTTTATATTAAATGTTTTTAACCATTGATTCAATCTTTTTAAAACCGTTACATTTTTTTTAATAACAAATAAAACTGGTTCGTTGAGTGTATTTAATGTTATTCTAAGATTATTAGCTAGCTTAACGTTAAAATCATCACTTTTTGAAGTAAACACTGCAGGATGCAAAGTACTATCATGTCTTCCTACACCAACATATACATCCTCTTTTTGGTTTAGCATACCATTACTATCCATCCCAACGAAACCTTCATCAAGTCTTTTTTGTGTTTGTTGTCTTAGTTTTTCAATAGTTCCGGCCAATAAAACAATTACTTTATAACCAGCATCGGCTGCTTTACATATTAACCCTGTATAATTGGCTGTTTTACCAGATTGAACATCACCTATTATTAATCCTCTTCTTTGAAAATTCATGCTAATAGTAGGATCACCAAGCAAATCAGTCAAATCATCACTTACTTCATCCATAGTTTTCACAACATTAGGTGCAAACTTTTTATCTTGCAAAAGATATCTTCTATATCTATCCCAATATTTCATTTGTAAATCACTCTTACGGTCTCCAAACCATTTAACGTGATTCTTAGAGACTAATGATATGCCTAAATCCAATTTTATCAAATAATCAGAATGTATCTTATTCCTTACTTTTTCTAATTCATCATCAGTAAATGGATTATTTTTAAACTGTGGAGAATTAGCAAAAAAATTAATTATTTCATCTATTTCTTGTTCACTCATCGAGCTTCTATAAATATTAGCAGTTACAGTGTCTATTAATATATCAATTTTATTATTCATTTACTTCTCCTTTCAACATTTCGAATTTTTCTATTAAAGCTTTATAATTACAATATGGTTCAGAATTTAATAAAATATTTAACATATCTAATTTATCCATTCCTACTTTTTCGCAATAATCTAATTGTTCTTTTATTTCTAAAAAATAATTTTCTATTTTTTCATCAATTTCTATATCTTCATCAGTATTTACTTGTCCTTTAGATACATCAAGATAAAGAGAACTGACAGGAAAAGATTCTTCTATGTTTCTCAGTACTTTTTCTAAAGCTTTTCTCTGATTATAATCTAAAGAATCAAGCAATAATTTTAATTGTGGTAGTTCCCTGTTAATTTTATATTCATAACAACCATCTCTTAATGCTATTCTTTCCCATATATAACATATATCTTCTCTACTTTTTATTTTTCTTCCGCGATATTCATGAACAGTTTTACTTTTAAAAACAGATTCTTCTATACACGAATAAAGATTTTTTTTAATTATATCCGGAAGGCTTGCTGAACTTTTTTTAATATCTATACTCCACATATAATCTAAATCACTTGGTATATCGACCATAACCCTTGCCAATTTACTAAGTTCTTCCTTACGTGTTAATCTAAACCATGTCCCCCATATTATTAAACGCTTGTTTCTATAAACATAAAAACCTTGATTTAGTTTCAAATCTTCTTTACCACCAACTTTAACTAAATCCTCAGAAGACAATTTATTCATATACGGTAAAATATATGGTTTAACTTTAATGTTAGTTCCTTCAATATTGATTATTTGTTCTTTTAACGGTTGAGTTGCTTTATTATTAATTAAAAAAGGATCCCTAGGAATAATTTTGTTTTTATTAACATAAATATTTACATTTTCATTTAAAAAACGATGAAATACTAACGCCAAATGCTCTATAGTAGTATTCATAAAGCTATTTAATGTAACATTTAAATTTGCTGTTGAAGAAGAAACTCTGTCAAAATTTTGCAATAACACATAAGTCCCAGATTCAACCGAATCAAACATCGAAATATTTGGTAACTTATTTATTTCTTCATCGGTGTATTCTAATAATACCCACCCTTTCTTATCAATTATGTAATCTAAATCCCATGAAAAACAAGATAAATTATTATTTTTCTTACTAACAACAATCAACTTTCTACACTGTGATAAAGATGCGGATTTCATTCCTAATCCAAAACGCCCCAAATCTGTGCTTTCTCGTCTTTCTAAAGGATTTCTAGCACCATAACGCAATGCTTCCTCAAGCTCATTTTTTGTCATACCGCAGCCATTATCAAAAATAATTAAATATGGATTTAAACTAGGGGATAATAAAATCTCAATATTGTTAGCATTAGCACTTATACTATTATCAATTAGATCAGCAATGGCTGTTTCAAATGAATATCCCAAAGACCTCATAGATTCAATCAAATGCGGGGCAAATGGTATGCTTTCTCTTTCTATCATAATCTAAACCTCCATACAAGTTATATCTAATATGATTATATCATATTTCTATAGTTTTTTTATTGCAACTATATATACAATCAAAAAAAATGACATTATTCTGCCATTTTTAGATTAACAACGTAACTGCTCGACCTCCCGCATTAAGGTGATTAGAAAGTACTATTACATCACTACCTTTACCATAAAAACTCTGTGCTTTTTGTGGTCTTGTAGTTTGATCTAATAATTCATCAGTTGTTCTTGTCATACTATTTTCAATACCAAGGTCATCTAACCTTTTTTTTATATAATTACTTATCTTTAAATTATAATCTTTTTCAACAATACCATTTCCAGAACTACCACCATCTGCGCCTCCATGTCCAGCATCAATTACAACCTTTTTAGCCATATTACCACTCCTAGAATATTATATTCAATAACATATAAAATGGTATAAAAAAAGGCTAATATAATTAACCTATTTTATTTATTTAATGTTATTTTTTACATAATTATATGCATCACGGCACATATCCT
Source organism: Bacilli bacterium (assembly GCA_051893155.1). Classification (GTDB taxonomy): domain Bacteria; phylum Bacillota_I; class Bacilli_A; order RF39; family UBA660; genus UBA6448. Next base: position 4,419 of record JBJFGY010000117.1, on the reverse strand, counting down.
CTAAATTATAGATTGCTTTCCAATTTAATTCTTTAAATGCTTTTGTTGGATCAGCATAACACACTGCAATATCACCAGGTCTTCTTTCAGTAATTTTATAATTTATTTTTACATTATTTACCTTTTCAAATGTATTAATCATTTCAAGAACGCTTACTCCTTTACCTGTACCTAAATTATAAATATGCATTCCTTTTTTATCATTTTCTAATTTTTTTAAACCATTTATATGTGCTTTAGCTAAATCCATAATATGAATATAATCTCTTACACCTGTACCATCTTCAGTATCATAATCATTGCCAAAAACATTTAAGCAATCTATTTCACCAATCGCAACTTTTGAAATAAAAGGCATTAAATTCGCAGGAATACCTGTTGGATCTTCACCAATTAAACCACTTTTATGAGCTCCCACAGGATTAAAATACCTAAATATACATATATTCCAAGAATTATCTGAAGTATATAAATCTTGCAAAATACCCTCAACATAAAGTTTACTTGTTCCATATGGATTTGTGGTATTACCAATTTTACATTCTTCAGTTATAGGCATTATTTTACTTTCACCATAAACAGTTGCACTACTACTAAAGATTAAATTTTTAACATTATATTCTTTCATCACATCAAGTAATGTTAATACACTTGATACATTGTTAATGTAATACTCAATTGGTTTTTTTGTACTATCGCCAACTGATTTAAATGCCGCAAAATCAATAACAGCATCTATAATATTTTCAGAAAATATTTTATTTAAAATTTCTTTATCAAGCATATTTCCTTTATAAAATTTTATTTTTTTTCCAGTAATTTCAAATATTTTATCTAAAACAACGGGTTTACTATTTGAAAAATTATCAAGACCAATTACATTATAACCATTTTCTAATAGTTCTACACAAGTATGAGAACCAATATAACCAGAACACCCTGTAACAAATATATTTTTCATAATCCTCCAACTATAATATTATTATATATTTTTATTTAAAATATTTCTATTATTAATTTTTATCATAATCATCTAAAAAACTTTTATATATTCCATCTTTTTTTGTTCCTAAAACACAATTTAAATTAATATTATCTAAAGCTTTAAAAATATTTAAATCAACATTTTTATTAACTTTTTTCATTTCTTTAATAAGTTCTTTCATTTCATTTCTTTTACTTATATTTTCATCTTCAATAGCACATTTTTCTGTAAATTTACATGCACAATTTAAAAATGTAAGTTCATTAAAATTCTTCCAAGAAATAATTGAAGCTTCTTTTACAAGATATAGAGGTCTAATTAATTCAATTCCTTTAAAATTATCAGAATGAAGTTTTGGCATCATTGTTTTAATTTCTGAACCATAAAACATTGATAATAATGTTGTTTCAATTACATCATCAAAATGATGTCCTAAAGCTATTTTATTACAACCTAGTTCTTGTGCTTTACTATATAAATAACCCCTACGCATTCTTGCACATAAATAACATGGGCTTTTCGAAGAAACATTTGTTACTACATTAAAAATATCGCTATTAAATATTTCAATTGGTATATTTAAAATTTTAGCATTCTTAATTATATTATTTCTATTAATTTCACTGTAACCAGGATCCATAACAACAAAATGAGCATTAAAATAAAATTTACCATGTCTTTGTAACTCTTGAATACACTTAGCAAGTAAAAAGGAATCTTTACCACCACTTATGCAAACCATAATATTATCATCTTCTTTAATTAATTCATAATCATGAATAGCTTTAACAAATTTACTCCATATTTCTTTACGAAATTTTTTTATTATACTTTGTTCAATTAATTGATATTTCTCCATATTTCCTCCGTTAAAATATAAAAAGAACTGATTTATACAGTTCTCTTTTCTTCTTTTTCTCTAATATTTTTATCAAATAAATATGTACTTGTTATAGAATAATCCTTATTTGGTTCACTTAATAAATTATAACCCAATTCTTCACAAGCATCAAAGAAAACCCAATCCATATGTGGAACTTCAAAAGTAAGAATTTCACTTAGTTCATTATTACTTTTAATATAATCTTCTATAAACTTAATTATATTTATATAATATTCTTCTTTATTATAATTATCAATAAATATAGATAATAATATTTCACCAACTATAGCATTATTTGGATGATCTTCAATTGATAGTTTAATTCTTGAGCAAGCAATAGTATTATTATTCGAATCACGAACTGTTAAAAATTTAATATTATCATCAAAAAATATTGAATATGCAGCTTCACATGCTCGTTTATAATTTTCATCAAGAAATAAAATTGAATTATTAAAATTATTGTTATTTATATTTTTTTTAGTAACTTTACTTAAAATATTTTTTCCAAAATTTTCTTCATAAAATAAATAATATCTTAATAATACATCTTTAAACTCTTCTTTATTAGGTAAATTCCAACTATAATACATAAATATATCCCCCAGTAGTAATTATATTCTAACAAATTATTTTAATAAATGCAAATACAAAAAAATCGGCCTAATTATACCGACAATTTTAAAATGGAGGAACCGACCAGATTCGAACTGGTGCTCAGGGTGTTGCAGACCCACGCCTTACCACTTGGCTACGGTTCCATAATACATAATATGCTTCTTAATAAAGCAATATTATTGTATTATATTTTTTTTATCATGTCAATTAACTTTTTAAATTAATAATATACATTTTATTACGAATATTAATTATTGCTTGAATAACTGAAGCATTATTAATTTCCTTATTAACTTCAAAAGCTAAAAAATTTGTTGTATAGCTTGGTGTAACATTTATATATTCTTCACTATAAATAGTATCCCCGCTTTTATATTGAATTTTAATAAAATTATCTGCAAAAGTTCCCGGTAAAGAATTGCTTTTTCCATATATAGTTTTATCATCAACCAAATATTCTATATTTAATGTAATTATATAATTATCATGTCGTTGCTGAGTATATGGAACAGTAATAACATCATCATAAACATTACAACTATCTTTAAAGCATTTTTCAAAAGTGTAAAAATAAGATTTATTAATTTCATAACTATTTACCTTTATAGATGTATTTCCTAAAAAAGTATCTGTAAATGTAATTTTTTCTCCCATTTTATAATTTCCCACTAAAGAAACATTACTAATTTTTTTAGGTTTTAATTTTACATAAATATGTTTTGATGTATATTCATTTTTATTATATACACTACCATTATAAATATCTAATTTAAAACTCTTATTAATATCATTAGCATCAATCTTATATACTAAAGCAAATATTTTCTCTGTTCTATGAGCAAACGAACTAACTACATTTTCAGGAGCATAATCAATAAAATACGAAGAATCACTTAAAGTAGGCACAATAATTTTATCAGAATAAGTTAGTTTAAACAAATTGAAATCTATTTGTTTTGTATTACCAGAGTTATTACTTAAACTTACCTTTAATACAACATAATATGAGTTTGGATCTAAAATATTTCCATTATGGTCAAGATTAGTTATTATAGAATCTTTAATTGTAAATTGAACATCACTATATGTAAATTGCTTACCAGTTGAAAATGTTTTATTATAATTTATGTGTCTATTTTTTATTAAAAATATAATTAAAATAATAGCAACAATAGAAAGGACAATAATAACAAATAATTTATTTTCTTTAAGGTAATATATAAACTCTCTTAATGACCTTCGTATTGACCTTTTATATTTATAACTATTAAGATTAATATTAACTTCTACTTCTTCAGAATCTTCAAAGCCATAACTCATTTCTTTTAAATCACTTTGAAAATTAAATTTTTTTATATTAAAACCAATCGTTCTTATAAAAGAAAATATAAAAAATATTACTTGAGGAACAATAGATATTATTGAAAAATCTCTTATACTTCTTGATAATTTTGCACTTAATAATTCTTCTGATAAAGAGCCTAATTTAGATTTTATATAAATTAAACCCAAAAATAATAAAGTATAGTATATAATTATAAATAAATATAATTTAACTGGCTTATTTTTATGTTTTAATAAAAAATAAATTGCAAATGATATTAAGACAATAATTATAATAGTTATAAAAAGATAAGAAGGAGTATAAATACTTCCTAAACCAAGTAAAATACTTGATTTATAATTATTTTTTATATATTCAATAAAGAAATTAACAATAAGTGTACTACGATATATTATAAATCCAATTAAAAGAGTTAGAATTAAATGAATAATTCTAAATTTTTTAATTAAAAAAGCATAAGGTTTTTTTAGTATCACTCTATTTCACCATATTAATTGTATCACAAAAAAAAAATGGTGCATAGACCAATTTTTTTATTCTAAAAATAAAATTGAAAGTTCCCGATTTTTTAATAATGGGAACTTAGTT
>JBJFGY010000116.1:0-25388 GCA_051893155.1 Bacilli bacterium | reverse complement strand
ACAATAAAAATAGACAATTAACTAATAATCGTTTATTTAATGTCTGAATAGTTACGTCTAATGGCTAATTTTTTTCTAAATACATAGATTTTTATTATCTTTTTTGCTATAATAGTTACTATGAATGAATATGTTTTTAAAATTGGCGATTTTGCTATTAGATGGTATTCACTTCTTATTTTAATTGGAGTGATTGTTGGTATTTATTTGCTTGAAAAAGAAGGAAAAAGATTTAATTTCAATAATGATATGCTTTTTAATTTAGCTTTTTGGGCAATAACAATGGGTATAATTGGTGCAAGAATTTACTATGTTATATTTAATTTTAACTTATATAAAAATGATTTATTATCAATATTTAGAATATGGGAAGGTGGACTTGCAATACATGGTGGATTAATTGCTGGAATTATTACAATTGCTGTATTTTGTAAAAAAAATAAATTACGTTTTATAAGAATTACCGATATGTGTATAGCACCACTTTTATTTGCTCAAGCAATTGGTAGATGGGGAAACTTTTTTAATGGTGAAGCACATGGTGCCGCTACTAGTCTTGCTCATTTGCAAAGTATGCATCTTCCTAAATTCATTATTGAAGGTATGAAAATATCTGGGATATATTATGAGCCAACATTTTTATATGAATCAATATTATGTTTTATAGGATTTATTGCCATATTGATAATAAGAAGACTTAAGTATGTAAAAGTTGGAACACAGACAGGTTTTTATTTAATGTATTATTCAGTAATAAGATTTTTTATTGAAAGTATGCGAACTGATTCATTAATGCTTGGTGGATTTAAAGTTGCACAAATTGTTTCAATTATCTTATTTATAATAGGTCTTGGTATTATTATGTTAATTTCACGTAAATCTAAATTTGAAGATTTATATAATAATGTGTATACAAATGAAATAAAATATTAGAAAGAGGTAAATTATGTTAGATGTTATAATTATTGGAATGGGTATTGGTGGAATTACTGCGGGAATATATGCCAAAAGAGCTGGATTAAATGTTTTAATGTTTGAGAAAAGTGCTCCCGGAGGAATTTTACAAAATATTGAAAAAATAACAAATTATCCAGGATTTGAAGAAGTTGGTGGTGCAGAGCTTGCAAGTCATTTATTTAATCAAGTTAAAGCACTTAATATTCCATATAAAATGGAAGAAGTAATTGATATTGAACTTAGTGATGAAAAAAAGACTGTAATTACTAAAAATGGTAGTTATGAAACTCAAAATATAATTATTGCAACAGGTAGAGTTCCAAAATATTTAGGGCTTGATAATGAAAAGGATTTTTTAGGTAGAGGTATAAGCACATGTGCTACATGTGATGGTTTTTTATATAAAGATGAAGATATTGCGGTAGTAGGTTCTGGAAATTCTGCATTACAGGAAAGTTTACATTTAGCAAAACTGGCTAGTAAAGTATATTTACTACATCGTGGTGTTGAGTTTAAAGCGGAAGATGCTTTAGTAGATGCGGTAAAAAATACTCCAAATATTGAAATTATTGGTGGAGTTAATATAAAGAAAATAAATGAAAAAGATGGTAAAATAGAAAGTGTCCTTCTTGATAACGAAAAAGTAATTAATGTTAAAGGAGTATTTATATATATTGGTTATCGTCCTAATACTGATTTATTTAAAAAATTTGACATAACTAATATAAATGGTGATATTATAGTAGATGAAAATTTTGAAACTGAAATTGCTGGTCTTTATGCAATTGGTGATTGCGTCAAAAAAGGTGTTTATCAACTTGTTACTGCTGCATCAGATGGTGCTATAGCAGTATCAAATATCGAAAAATTTTCAAAATAGGAGGTTTATATGAAAGTTAGAACAAGATTTGCTCCATCACCAACAGGTTATATGCATATTGGTAATTTAAGAAGTGCCTTATTTGCATATTTAACTGCAAAAAGTATGGATGGAGATTTTATTTTAAGAATAGAGGATACTGATCAAGAAAGAAAAGTTGATGGTGCAGTTGAATTTATTCTAAATACCCTTAATATGATGGGATTAAATCCTGATGAAGGAGCTGAAAAAGGTGGTAATTTTGGGCCATACTATCAAAGTCAAAGATTGGATATTTATAAAAAATATGCTGAAATTCTTGTTGAAAAAGGTTATGCATATTATTGTTTTTGTGATGAAGAAAGACTTGAAAAATTGCGTGAGATAGCAAATGCTCGAAAAGTACCTTTTACATATGATGGGCATTGCTCTCATATTCCTTTAGAAGAAGCAAGAAAAAGAATTGCTAATGGTGAAAAATATGTTATTCGCCAAAAAATGCCTAAAGAAGGGGTAACATCATATGTTGATACTGTATATGGTGAAATAAAAGTTGAAAACTCAACTTTGGAAGATCAAATACTTATTAAAAGTGATGGATTTCCAACATATAATTTTGCCAATGTAATTGATGATCATTTAATGGAAATTACCCATGTTAATAGAGGAAATGAATATCTTTCTAGTACCCCAAAATATTTACTTCTTTATAAAGCGTTTGGTTGGGAAAGCCCAATATATATTCATCAACCACTTGTTATTAAGGCAGATGGTACAAAAATAAGTAAAAGAAATAAAGATGATAATTTAATGGATTTAATAGCAAGAGGTTTTTTACCTGAGGCAATTATTAATTATATTGCATTAATTGGTTGGGCACCAAAAGATAATCAAGAATTTTTTACCTTAAAAGAACTTGAAAAAGCTTTTGATATTCATCGCATTTCCACAGCTCCAGGATGTTATGATATAAAAAAACTTGAGTGGTTTAATGCTCATTATATTAAAGAGATGGATGATGAAAAATATTTAAATTGGATAAAACCATTTTTAACATTTGATATAAGTAGTAAAAGTGAAGATTGGGTAAATAAATTACTTTTAACATATAAAACTCATATTAATTGTGGTGAAATGATTAATGATGTTGTAAAAAACTTCTTTTCAGATAGTTACGAACTTGATGAAGAATGTAAAACATTTTTAGCAAGTGATGAAGTTATTCCTCTTGTTATTGAAAAATTTGCAAGTGAAATAGAGCAAATTACTGATTGGAATACTGATAATATTAATACTGCTATTGAAAATACAAAAAATAGTTTAAGTGTTAAAGGAAAACTATTGTATATGCCTTTAAGAATTAAAGCAAGTGGATATATGCATGGCCCTGAACTTGATGCATGTATTTATTTACTTGGAAAAGAAAAAACAATAGAGAATTTAAGAAAATAAGAAATGAGTGATAAAAAATGAAAATATATAATACATTAACTCATAAATGTGAAGTATTTATTCCTTGGGAAGAAGGGAAAGTAACATTTTATACATGTGGACCTACAGTTTACCATTATGCTCACATTGGAAATATGCGTAATTACATTGGTCATGATATTTTAGATAAAACTTTAAGATATTTAGGTTTTGATGTTAAAAGATGTATGAATATTACAGATGTTGGACATCTAACTTCGGATTCAGATTCTGGTGATGATAAAATGGTAGAAAGTGCAAAAAAAGAACATAAATCTGTTCTTGAAATTGCTAAATTTTATACCGATGCTTTTTTCAAAGATTTTAATGCACTAAATTGCCGCAAACCAGATATAGTTAGTAATGCTTCAGACAATATAGATGAATACATTAAAATAATTAGTAATCTTTTAGAAAAAGGTTTTGCTTATAAATCAGGTGGCAATGTATATTTTGATGTTTCAAAATTAAATGATTATTATTTATTAACTAATCATAAAGAAGATGAAATGGTTGTTGGTGCAAGAGAAGGTGTTGATTTTGATAGTAATAAAAAAAATCAAGCTGATTTTGCCTTATGGTTTACTAAATCAAAATTTGAAAGTCAAGAATTAAAATGGGATTCACCTTTTGGAGTAGGTTATCCAGGATGGCATATTGAATGCACAGGTATATCCCTTAAATTTTTAGGAGAACATCTTGATATTCATGGTGGTGGAGTTGATAATATTTTTCCACATCATACAAATGAAATTGCGCAAAGTGAAAGTTATTTAGGTCATAAATGGTGTAATTATTGGTTTCATAATGAACATTTAAATGATGAAAGTGGAAAGATGAGCAAAAGTAAAGGAGAAATTTTAACTGTTTCAACATTAATAGATAAAGGATATGAGCCTCTTTCTTTTAGATATATGTGTCTTCTTTCTCATTACCGTAGACAACTTACTTTTTCATATAATTCTCTTGATGGAGCGCAAAGTGCCTATTTAAAATTAAAAAATAAAGTTTTAAATTTAAATAAAGAAGGAATAATTAATAATGATGCTTTTGAATTTTATAATGATAAATTTATTTCATATTTAAAAGATGATTTAAATACCGCAAATGCGATTACTTTAATATTTGATTTACTTAAAGATGATCATATAAATGATTACACTAAATATGAACTTATTAAAAAATGGGATGAAGTATTATCTCTTGATTTAACTAAAGAAAAAACTCATAATCTAGAAGATGGTTATATTAAAGATATGATTGAAAAGAGAAATGAAGCTAAAAAAAATAAAGATTATGCTTTAGCAGATTCTATTCGTGATGAACTTAATAGTAAAGGAATTATTTTAAAAGATACCAAAGATGGAACTATTTATGAGGTGAAATAAAATGGATTTGATATTAATTATAATTATTTTAGTAGTACCACTTATCGCAGATATTTTTGTTAAAACTACTTATCGTAAATATTTAAAAGTTGAAAATAAAAAGGAATTAACAGGTCAAGAAGTAGCAAGAAAAATACTTGATAAAAATGGATTAGAAAGTATATATGTTGTTCAAACTGGAGGCGTTTTAACAGATCACTATGATCCAAAAAGAAAAGTTGTAAGACTTTCACAAGCTGTATATGATGGACATAGTGTTGCATCTCTTGCAATTGCTTCACATGAATGTGGACATGCTATACAAGATAAGGAAGGATACTTTTTCTTAAGATTACGTTCTTTTATTTATCCAGTTGTAAACATTGCTACATCAATTTCTTATTATATTATTTTAATTGGATTTATATTTGAACTTCTTGATTTAGTATATATTGGAATAGCGTTTACTTCACTTGGTCTTTTATTTCAAATTATTACTTTACCAGTTGAATTTAATGCAAGTAAAAGAGCAGGTAAAGAAATAGATAAATTAAAAATTGCTTCATCAGATGAAAAAAAAGGTGTAAAAAAAGTATTAACAAGTGCAGCATTCACTTATGTAGCAGGTGTTCTTGCAAGTGCAGTTCAAATATTAAGACTATTATTTATTGCAAGAGATAGAGATTAAATAATAAATAATTCTATTGAAAAAAAATATATTTTTTGATATCATTAATATGAAATAAAGGGATGCTAGTATGATGAAAAAAGATTATATTGTAATAGAGGATAAAAATAAAAATATTAAAGAAGTTTTTCTTATGGGAATGAAACATTCTAAAAAATATAATTATAATTATATTGCTTGCATTGAAAATTCTAGAGTAGTAATTTATCCTTTAATAGTAATAAATGAAAAAATATATTGTAATAATGTCACAAATAAAAAGGTATTAAATACTTTATATGAAGAATTTATGGATAATACTAATAAATTATTAGATACTACTATATTACCTGAAATAATAAAAACATATTAACGAAAAATTAATATGTTTTTTTGAATAAATCAATATATTCTTCTAAAGTAAGATTATTATCATATATTATTTTAGCATTATCTTTTCCAACATATCTAATATGCCAATTTTCAAATTGATAACCAGTAATAAATTCTTTATTTTTAGGATATCTTATAATAAAACCATATTTGTAAGCATTTTTTTCAAGCCACGCATAGTTATCATCAGTAAGTCTTAATGAAGAATTTAAGGCTATATTTTTTAAATCCATAGCAAGTCCAGTCTGATGTTCAGAATATCCAGGCCTTGCGGAAAAAGTATCTGCTTGGCTAGTTCCATAATTATTTACATAATTATCATATAAAGTTTTTTGAAAACTTTCTTCACGAAATGCAGTAGTAGGCATAAAAGTTACATTTATTTCTTCTTTAGCTTTTTGTTGAAGGGCTAAAAAATCTTCTTTTATAACTGCTTTAACTGGTACTTTATTTCCATATGCTCCATCAATATAATCTAAATCTTTTGGTTTATAATTACTTGGTAAATAATTATATTTATTTACTAAAACAAGTAAATCATCAGGATTATCAATTTGATTAGTATTTTCATAATATTGAAGATCTATATTAATATTTACATATGTTATAACATTTTCATAACTATAATTAGTTTTATTTTTATAATCGTTATATCTATCTATTTTACTTACATCAAAATTTTTATATTTATAATAATTTTTAATATCTACATAATCAATTTCTTTTAAAATATTTATATTTTGATCACTTAATTCAAATATATAATTAATTTCTTTTCCAGTATATCCTTTAGGTAAAAATGTAGTAATTATATTTTCAAAATTATTATTATCATTAAAAATTATATCTTTATATTCATTTAAATATTTTTCATCATAAATACCATTTAAAAGTACATATTCTAATGTTTTAGAATAGTAATCTTCATTAATATTATTTTCTTTCATAACTTTTAATGTAACATTTTCTTCTTTTGTAAAAAATTTATTTAAGAAAAAATAACTTAACAAAATTATTATTAATACCAAAATTATTTTAAATATTTTTTTCATTTTTACCTCAATATCATTTTACCATATTTTTTTATTAAAAAAAGGATTTATTTTAAACCCTTTAATTCAAAAATAATATCTCTTAGTTCCATTGCTTTTTCAAAATCTAAGTTTTTTGCGGCTTGTCTCATTTCATTTTCCATTTTACTAATCATTTTAATTTTATCATTTTTACTTAGTTTTGTTTTAGTTTTTCCACTTTCATCAATAGTAGTTGGAGTATCTTTAATTGTTTTAATAATTGTTTTTGGAATTATATTATGCTCTTTATTATATTTTTCTTGAATAGTTCTTCTTCTTTTAGTTTCTATAATTGCTTCATTCATGGCTTCACTTATACTATCAGCATACATAATAATATGACCATTTTTATTTCTAGCGGCTCTTCCAATTGTTTGAATTAAACTTCGTGAACTTCTTAAAAAGCCTTGTTTATCAGCATCAAGAATGCATATTAAACTTACTTCAGGAATATCTAGTCCCTCTCTTAAAAGATTTATTCCAACAATACAATCATATTTTCCACATCTTAAATCATGAATTATTTGAAGTCTTTCTAAAGTTTTAATTTCATTATGTAAGTAGGCTACTTTAATATTTAAATTTTTTAAATAGTCAGTTAATTCTTCACTCATTTTAATAGTTAGGGTTGTAATTAATACTCTTTCATTTTTTTCTTTTAAAGTATTTATTTGACTAACAATATCATCAATTTGGCCTAAAGTAGGTTTTACTTCAATAGTTGGATCTAATAGGCCTGTTGGTCTAATTATTTGTTCAATATATTTATTATTAGTTAACTCTAATTCATAATCTCCCGGAGTGGCAGAAACATAAATAACTTGATTAATTTTATCATTAAATTCCTCGAATTTTAAAGGTCTATTATCAAGAGCACTTGGAAGACGAAAACCATAGTCTACTAAAGTTTGCTTACGCATTCTATCACCATTATACATTGCTCTTACTTGGGGAAGAGTAACATGACTTTCATCAATTACAAGTAAATAATCTTTTGGAAAAAAGTCCATTAATGTGGTTGGGGTTTCACCAGCTTTTTTAAGTGATAAATGCCTTGAATAATTTTCTATACCATTACAAAAACCTGTTTCTCTAAGCATTTCAATATCATAATTTGTTCTTTCTTTTAAACGTTGTTCCTCTAAAAGTTTATTTTCATTATGAAGCTGTGTAAGCCTTTGTTCAAGTTCTTCTTCAATATTTTTTATTGCTTTATCCATGGTTTCTTTACTAGTAACAAAAAGTGATGCAGGTGAGATAATTACTGTTTGTTTTCTTTTTAAAACGCTTCCAGTAAGAGGATCAAATATAGTAATAGATGTGACAATATCGTCTTCTAAAGTAATTTTAATTGCTTCACTTTTTTCATTAATTGGAACAATATCAATGCTATTACCACGAACTCTAAAAGTACCACGATGAAAATCAATTTCATTTCTTTCATAAGTCATATCAACAAGTTTAGAAATAATATAGTTGCGAGTAAAGTGATCATTTAAATTAATAACAAACATATTTTTTTCATAATCTTCTTTTTGTCCAATATTATATATACATGACACACTAGATACTACAATAACATCATCATAATTAATAAGCGCAGATGTTGCTTTATGTCTAAGTTCATCAATTTCATCATTTATTGAGGAATCTTTTTCAATATAGGTATCTGATGAAGGTACATAAGCTTCAGGTTGATAATAATCATAATATGATACAAAATATTCAACATGATTTTCAGGAAACATTTCTTTAAGTTCAGCATAAAGTTGTCCTGCGAGTGTTTTATTATGTGATAAAACTAGGGTTGGTTTATTAACTTCTTTTATTACATTTGCTATAGTAAATGTTTTTCCAGTACCTGTTGCTCCTAAAAGAACTTGATTTTTTTCTTTATTATTAATGCCTTCAACTAACTTTTCAATAGCTTGTGGTTGATCTCCATTTGGTTTATATTCTGATACTAATTTAAACATAGATATTTTCCTTTCTAAAGTATTTTATCATAAATCTATTTTTAATAAAACTTTTATTAGTATAATTATTTTTTTATTGCTTATGCCTAGTTTACAATATTCTAATTGGCAAAATTTCGAAAAAATAATTCAAAAGTCAAAGATTTCCTGTGAAAATAGTTAAATTGCAGTAATAGACCATTTTATTGGTATCAGTAAAATGGTTCTAATTGTTATAGAAAGCAAATTGATTATAAATTAACTTGCTATGTTTGTTATTTAATAGCTCAAAATGGTGATAGTAGAAAACAAAGCTTATTAATACCTCTTATTGTGAAAAAATACTATGTTTTACATTATTATCTAATCAATTGTTTTCGTATTATAAAAACGGGAACTTTGAATTTTATTTTTTTAATATTTATAAATTAAATAAATTATGTTATATTTAATATGGTGATGATATGAAAACTATTTATGTATTTGGTCATAAAAATCCGGATACTGATTCAGTTTGTAGTGCTATAGCACTTGCTTATTTAAAAAATGCCCAAGGAATTAATGTAACGCCTAAAGTAATTGGTCAAATTAATAATGGTACAAAGTATGTATTAAATAAATTTAATACACCATGTCCATCATATCTAAATGATGTTAAAGTTCAAATAAAAGACTTAAAATTTGAAAAAGGTGCATTTATTTATGAAAATGAAAGTATTGGAAATACTATTAAATTTATGAAAGATAAAGATTTAAATGCTATACCTATTGTTGATAAAAAGAAAATACTAACTGGTTATGTTAATTTAAAAGATATAGTAAATTATATTGCTCTTGAAAAAAATATTAAATTATTTACTAGTTTAGAAAATATAGTAAACTTATTAGAAGCTAAAATAATATGTAATTTTGATAATGCAATAGAGGGTAATACTATATATATTACTTGCCCAGATGATCAAATTAGTAAAGATATTTTAAATGAAAATACTATTTTAGTTATAGGTGATAGATATAATATTATAGAAAAAGCTATTGATAAAAAAGTTAAATTAATTATATTAACAAAGGGAAGAATAATAAATAATAAATTAGTTAAAAAAGCTGAAAAAAATAAAGTAAATATAATTTCAAGTAAATTTAGTACAAGTGAAATATGTACACTTCTTCCTATAACAGGATATATAAAAAATTTAAGTGCCTCAAATAGTTTAACAACAATAAATATTCATAGTTATTATACAGATTTTTTATCACTTACTAAAAGAATTAGTTTTACTAATTATCCAGTAGTAAAAGATAATAATGAATGTCTTGGTGTTGTAAAAATGACACATATGCAAGAATTTGAAAAGAAAAAAGTTATTTTAGTAGATCATAATAATTATTCTCAATCTATTGATGGACTTGAAGAAGCTCAAATCCTTGAAATAATTGATCATCATAATCTTGGAGATATTGGTACAAATAATCCAATAACATTTTTATGTAAACCAGTTGGATGTACGGCAACAATTATTTATGAACAATTTATTAAAGAAAGAGTTAAAATACCTAAAGATATAGCAGGACTATTGCTATCTGCAATAATATCTGATACTTTATTATTTTCTTCGCCAACTACTACCAAAGAAGATATTGAAAGTGCAAATGCTCTTGCTAAAATAGCTAAAGTTTCTCTAAATGAATATGGTATAGAAATGCTTAAAGAGGCAAGCTCAATAAAAGGTCTTACTGTAAAAGAACTTATTTATCAAGATTTTAAAACTTATTCTGTTAATGATAAAAATTACGGAATAGCAGTTATTACAACAATGGATTTTGACGAAATAGAAAAAGATATTAATAAATATATAGATGAGTTAAATGAAATGAGTAGTAGTGGATTTAAAGCTGTATTAATATTTATTACTGATATTTTAAAAAAAGGAAGCTATATATTATATAATGAATCAAGTGAAAATCTTATAAAAAATGCTTTTAATTTACCTAGCGTTTATGAAGGTATTTTTATTGAAGGATTAATGTCAAGAAAAAAACAAATACTTCCAGCAATTTTAAAAGTTTTAGATTAATAAGGAGAAAAATGAAAAAAAAGAATGTTTATTTTTTGATAATAACTATTGTAATATTATTATGCATTTTATTTATATTTCTATATACTAGAAAAGAAAAAAATGAATCGGTTAAAATTATAAATTTTTATACAAATGGTGCATATATATATGAGATGAAATTAGAAGAAAATTATATTTTAGTTACCAAAATAGCAAATATTAATTGTTCTGAACCTTGCGAGCAACCTAAAATAGATAGTTATAAAATAGAATATAATGATGAGAATATAAAAGTAATAGAAAATTTATTTAAGGATAAAGAATCATATGAAATATCAATATCTAAAAGTGATTTAACTGAACAAGAACAAGAAATAATTGATAAAATTATAAATAGATTAAGTTATCATATTATTAATAATAAAGAAGAAGATAGCACTTATATTAAACGGGGGTATTATATACAACAGCTTGATGATGAAAAAGTTATAATTACAATTGCTATGGGAATGAAAAATACGGGAGGATATGATATTTCAATAAAAAAGGTAAATGTAATTGAAGATGAAGTGCAAATTTTTGTTCAAGAAGAATCACCTTTTGGAGAAGCAACAATGGCTTTTACATATCCAATAGTGCAAATAGAGTTTAATAAAATGCCAGAAGAAATAACAATTCAAAACTTTAATACTTTTGAAGAATTTGAATTAATAAATTTAGAGTAATATTTAAATATTATATTTATAATAGTAGGAGTGCATATGAAAAGGAAGTTTATTAAGTATTTAGTTATATTATTAAGTATTTTTTTGGTAGGCATAACTATATATAAATCACAAGAAAATGCTAAAGCAGATGTAATATATTCTATTGGTAAAGAAGCAAACGAAAATGATTTAGTTACAGGTTGGTATTTAGTATATTTTAAATTAAGTGATACTGATAGTTTTAATTATCTTTCTTATACTATTTCATTTAAAAATGCTAATATTACTGAACGTAGTTATTATGATGGTTTTATTGAACTAGCAAATGAAACAACTCCACAAAATGGTGATACTTTAGGAACAGAAGTTGTTACTATTGCCTCAAATAAAAAGGTTACATCAGCTGATGCTAAAGAAGTAAAATTTTATAATACTTCAAATGAATTAGTAACTGAAAAAATAGTTGTCGTTGAAAAAATATATGTGGAAAAAGTAGATGAAGCCCAAGAATGTTTAGTTACAGTTACTGGCGTTGATATTCAAAATATTACTACTAATGATATTAGTATAACTAAAGTAGCCCAGTCAAGTAGTGGTACTTATGTTGATAATGCTTTACAAATTGGATTAAATGAACAGTTTAATTATGTAATAAATGTTAAAAATAATAGTATTATACCTACTGATGAAATTATTTTAAAAGATATTTTACCAAGTGAAATTTCTGAGTTTGATATAGTTGATAACGCTTCTGCTTTAATTGAAAATAATATAATTACTTTAAGTTTAGGAACTATTGATGTTGGTGAAACAAAGTCAATAACTATAAAAGCAGTAACTAACTCTTATACTAATAATATTATTACTAATACATCTTGTGCTTATGTTAATGGTTACGAAAATGGACAAGTTTGTTCTAGTGCAGACGTCATTTTAAAAAAACCTAATTTAACTATAAATAAAGTTGCAAGTAAAGAGCAGGTAAGCCCATATGATACATTTAGTTATACTATTACCTTAGCAAATACTGGAAATGCTTTAGCAACCGGTGTAGTTTTAAAAGATACTGTACCTTCCACATTTGAGGTATTAAGTATTGATGGTGATTATAATATTCCTGTTTCAAATGAAATTAATTATGATATAGGAACTATTAATGCTGGAGAAACTAAAAGTATAATAGTAAATTGTAAAGTAAAAAGTGATGCAGAGCTTATTACATATAATAATAAAGCGATTGTTTCCTCAAATGAAAATGATGATATATCTTCGGATGTAGATGTTTTAGTTGTAAATTATATAATAAAATATGGTAAATTAGTTAATAAAATCGAAGCTATTCCAAATGAAAGTATTTTATATACTATTGATGTTGAAAATATAGGAAATATAACAGGTCAAAATTTAGTAATAAAAGATACTTTACCAGATTATCTTGAAGTAACTGATGAGACAGAAGTAGAAAATAATGTTGTAACATTTACAATTGATTCTTTAGCACCAAATGAGACAAAAATATTTACAATAAATACTAAAGTAAAAAGTGATGTTGAAGATTTAACTGTAATAAATAATTGTATTAAACTTTATGATTACACAAATAATCTTGTAGGAAATGATGTATGTGTTCAAACAACGGTAAAAAAACCAATAATTAGTTTAGAAAAAACTGTTAATGAAGATAATTTATTTGTAGATGGAACGTTATTATATACTTTAAAGCTTAGCAATACAGGAAGTGCTAAAGCCCAAAATGTGTTGGTTATTGATATAATACCAAGTAATCTTGAAATAATATCTTTACCTGAGGGATTTAGTCAAAATGGTAATACTGTTACATATAGTGCAAGTATTAATTCGGGTGAAACTTTAACATTTGAAATTAAAACTAAAGTTAAAGATGATGTAGAAAATGATGAGAAAATTGTAAACTGTGCATATTTTACATATAATGGACAAAATGGGGAAAATCAATGCACAAATACTATTTTTAAAAAGCCAATATTAGAAATAACAAAAACTTCAAATGTAAGTAGGTCATTAACTTTAAATGATACTGTAACTTATACAATAACAATTAAAAATACTGGCGGTATTGAAAAAGAAAATTTTGTTTTAAAAGATATCATTGATGAAAATTTAGAATTAATTACTTATAATGGAAATTATATTTCTTCATCAAGAGAACTCTATTGGGATATAGATGTTTTAGATGCTGGAGAAAGCAAAGTATTTACATATGAAGCAAAAGTAATTGGTACTAATAAAGAAACTATTAATAATGAAGTATGTATTTATAATAATAATGTAAAAGATCTTTGTGCAAGTACAAATATTAATATTTATGAAACACCAGTAGAAACTTCTAAATTAACTGTAACAAAAATAGCTAGTAAAAGTGAAGTATTATTAAATGAAGAGTTTTATTATACAATTATTATTCAAAATACTGGTAATGTTAATTTAACAGATATATCTATAGAAGATATTTTACCTAGTGGAGTAGAATATATTAATACTGAATTACCAAGTAAAATTACTCAAAAAAATAATACAAATTATATTCTTTCATCACTTAATATAAATGAAAGTATATCTTTTTCAATATTTGTTAAAGCTACAACTATTGGAACAAAAACTAATAATATAAAAGTAACTTATATTGCTGGTATTGAAACTGCTACAGAAGAAGTTAATGTTGTTAAACCTGAAATAAACATTACAAAAACTAGTAGTAAAGCAAAAGTACAAAATAATGAACAATTTTATTATTATATAACTATTCAAAATAAATCAAATTATGATGTATCTAATTTAGTAGTAACTGATGAATTTGATGAAAGTATTCATATTTTAGAACATGATGGTGTAAAAAATAATAATACTATTACTTATAACATTTCTAAATTAGATGCTAATAGTTCATTAACTTTAAAAGTTAAAGTTTATATTACTGGTAAAAAAGCTAAAGATATTATAAAAAATATAGCAGTTTTAAAAGAAAATGGTGAAGTTATTCAAGAAAGTCAAGTAGACATCAAAATTGTTCAACCTAAAATTACAATTGTAAAAACTGTAAATAAAAATGAAGTTAAAATTAATGATGAATTTATTTATACATTTGAAATATCTTCAGATAGTAGTATTACTTTAGAAAATATTTTATTTGAAGATACAATTAGTGATGCATTAGAAATTGTTAATGCAGGCGATGTAAATTATGATAATAATAAAGTTTCATTTTACTTTTCACTTATGCCTGGGGAAACAAAAAAGATGGAAATTACTGTTAAAGTTAAAGAAGAAACTACTGAAAAAGAAATAAGTAATATTGCAACAATAAAAAATGGTGATGAAATTATATCAAGTAATGAAACAAAAGTAAAAATAGTAACTAAAGATAATCCTAATACAGGAATATTTATAAATATATTAAAGATTATTTGTTTATTATTTGTTGGTATAATTATTATAAAATTTATATCAAATAAAAGAAAAATATATAAAATATAAAAGCTCACAATTGTGAGTTTTTTATATAAAAATAAATGCATTAAAAATCTATAATAAAAAAAATAGATAAAATTAATTTATATTAAAAAAATATGAAGAAATTAAAAAATGCTGTGACAGACTTATAATGAATCTACTGTTTATTTAGTTTTTATAAATGTTATTTTAATTCTTCAAGCATAATTTCTTTTATTTTATTTATGTCTGTAAAAAATAAATTTATTCCAGTATTTTTGCTAACAATCATATATTTAAAATTATCTAAAATTTCATTTTTTAATACATCAACAACTTTCAATGGTTTTCCATTTAACATATGCGGATGATCAATATATTTTTCTAAGATAGGAAAAGCATTTTGTAGTAAAATAGCAGAATCTTTATTAGCTATTTTTCTAATCATAATTGTACGACAGCTTCCATGTTTTTTTGCTTTTTAATCTATTATTTTTTGATATTTATCAATTTTGCTACTTAATGGGATAAACCACAATATATTTTTATCTTTAATTGTAAAATATGGAGGACGAGCATGGCTATTTTCATGATTAGACATTAATCCTTTATCTTTAACTTTTTCAAAAAAAGAATCTTTTATATGGTAAATATAACCTGTTTGTACTTTCATTTTGTATCAACTCCTTTAGCAAATATTAACATAAAATAAAAGAAAACTCTATCGATTAGGATAAAGCTTTCAAACATTTTCGCCCGGAATAATTTATACTTCGCACCATCCGGGAGCGACTAACATTTAACGTTCGGGATTATTTATAACTCGCACCACCCGAGAGCGACTAACATTTTCATATTACTGCATTTCTTCAATGCAATGATAATATACTATATTATATGCTAAAAGTCTTTTTACATAAAAACTGAAAAAATTTCATTAATATAAACTATTAATAAATTTTAATGTATAGTATGTATAGTATGCATAACATAAAGTGAGACATATACAATATATATAAATATATTGACAAAAATAATATAATGTGATAATCTTAATATAGAAATGGAGATGATAATATGGCTAATCTAACTAGTGTTATTAATGTAAATGTTCCTAGCGATGTAAAAGAAGAAGCTACTATTTTATTTAATAGTTTAGGTCTTAATATGAGTACAGCAATCAATATGTTTTTAAAAAAAGCAATATTTGAAAGAGGAATACCTTTTGATGTAAAACAACAACCTTCTAAAGAATTTGCTGAAGCTTTAAAAGAATTAGATTATATGGAAAAACATCCTGAAGAATATAAAGTATACCATAATGTTGATAAAATGTTTGAGGATATTTTAAATGAAAAGTAATAAAGAAGAAACTAAATATGGTATTGTTACATCTAATAAATTTAATAAACAGCTTAAAAAGATTATTAAACAAGGTAAAAAAATAGAAAAGTTAAGTATAGTAGTTAAAAAATTGGCAAATGGTGAAATATTAGAATCAAAATACAAAGATCATGCTTTAAATGATACTAAATATTATAGAAATTGTCGAGAATGTCATATTGAACCTGATTGGCTACTAGTATATAAATATAATAATAACGAAATAATATTATATTTAGTTGAAACCGGTTCCCATTCTGATTTATTTAATATGTAATAAATAAAAACTAAATTTAATAATATAATATACTATGAAAAAAATATTATTATTTATATTTAGTTTTTTTATGTTAACAAAAGTAAGTATGGCAATAAGTGCAAGTAGTTATATTGTTTATGATATGGATAATAATAGAATATTAAAATCTTATAATAAAGATGAAAAAAAACTTATTGCAAGCACTAGTAAAATAATGACTGCTATAATTGCTATTGAAAATGGTAATTTAGACCAAATTGTAACAGTTGATAAAAATATTTTAACATCAGTAGGAAGTAGTATTTATCTTGAAATAGGTGAAAAAATATCATTAAAAGATTTATTATATGGCATGATGCTTCGAAGTGGTAATGATGCAGCTACTATGATTGCAATTACTATTTCTGGTTCAATGGAAAAATTTGCTAAAAAAATGAACGAATATGCAAAAAAATTGGGTATGAATAATACAGTTTTTTATAATTCCCATGGACTTGAAAATAAAGATGGAATAGGAAATACATCAACGTCTTATGATATGGCACTTCTTACAAGTTATGCAATGCAAAATGATATATTTAAAGAAGTATTTAAAACTAAAATATATAATGCTAAATCTAATAAAAAAAGTTATACATGGCAAAATAAAAATAAACTATTAAAACAAGACTTTATAACAGGTGGTAAAACTGGCTATACACAAAAAGCTAAAAGAACTTTAGTAACTACAGGATATATTAATAATACAAATATTGTAATAGTAACATTAAATGATCCAAATGATTGGTTAGATCATCAAAAACTTTATGAAAATATTAAAAATAATTATCAAAATATTGAAGTTTTAAATAAGAAAAAGTTTGATGTAAGTAATAATATTTTTATTGAAGATAAATTATATATTAAAGAAAATTATAGTATTTTAGTAAATAATGAAGAAAGAAAAAAATTAAAAATTAAATATTATTTAACTAATAATGATAATTATGATAATAATGATATAGTGGGATATTTAAGTGTTATTTTAGATAATAAAGAAATATATAATGAAAATATTTATATAAGTGTAAATAAAAAGAAAAATTCAATTAAAAAATTTTTTCAAAAGCTATTTAAAAAAGAAATAGAATAATATTTAAAATAATTTTTATATGTGATATCATATAAATATGAAAAAGAATATAAGTGGGATATTATTAGTAATTGTTGTTATAATAACTGGTATATTAATTGGTGTTGTTATTATTGAAAATAAAAATAAGACTAATGAAGTTACATATAATTATAAAAAAGGTGATGTTATAAATATAGATGATTTTGAAATAACTATATTAAATATTAGTCCTTTAAAATGTTTAAGAAATGAAAAATGTAGTGAAGAAGTAGAAGTTAGTATAAAAATAAAAAATGGTGATATATATACTTTTTATACATTACAAAGTTTTCATAAACCAGAAGAAAATATAAATGATTCTAATTATAAAATAACATTTAAATATGAAGATGATAAAATATCTTTTGAAATTAAATAAGACGAGATAAGTTTTATTTTTTTTGTTTTAACATAATATTTATTATGATTTCAATATTATGGACATTTTTAATAATAATTGGTATTTTATATTCATTAATAACAGGAAATATTGAAGTGATTAATAATAGTATTTTAACAAATGCTGGTAAAGCTTTAGAACTTATTTTATCACTTCTACCTACAATAGTTTTATGGTCTGGAATAATGAAAATAGCCGAAGATGCGGGTATTTTAACAAAATTTGCTGCATTTTTAAGGCCAATTTTAAGTAAACTTTTTCCATCGGTACCTTCAAATCATCCATCACTTGGTTATATTGCTTCTAATATTGCTGCAAATATGCTTGGACTTGGTAGTGCTGCAACACCATTTGGATTAAAGGCAATGAGTGAACTTCAAAAAATAAATTCTAAAAAAGATACTGCCTCAAATGCTATGATAACTTTTTTAGTTTTAAATACTGCCGGAGTAACAATTATTCCAACAACAATAATTGCACTTCGTCTTGCCTATGGTTCAAGTAGTCCAACAGCAATAATTGCTCCAGCAGTAATTTCAACATCTTGTTCTTGTATAAGTGCCGTGCTTATAGATTATTTTATTCGAAGAGGGCAAAAATGAAGATATTTTCTATTATTGTAATACCTATTTTTATTTTGTTTGTAGTTTTATATGGTTATCATAAAAAAATAGATATTTATTCTTCTTTTTTAAATGGTGCTAAAGATGGACTTAAAACAGTTTATAATATTTTTCCAGCTGTGCTTGCTATGGTTTTTGCAGTAAATATTTTTTTAGATAGTAATGTTTTGCTCTTTTTATTAAAACCTATTACAAAATTTTTAAATTTACCACAAGAAATACTTCCAATGGCGTTTTTAAGACCTATATCGGGAACTGCATCTCTAACAATAATGACAAATATATTTGAAATTTATGGACCAGATTCATATCCAGGATTTTTATCATCGGTTATTCAAGGCTGTACAGACACTACTATATATGTTCTTGCTTTATATTATAGTTCTATAAAAGTTTCTAAGACAAGATATACTTTATTTGTCGGTTTAATGGCTGATTTAGTAGGTTTAATTATGGCATTTATTCTTACTAACATTTTCTTTTAAAGTTATTATAAACTATTTCTTTTGCCCTAGGAGTTGTTGTACTACTTCTAACAACTTGTTAAAAAGTCATTTTTATGATATTATGAATATGTCAAGGAAACTTGCATAAAATAAAAACGGAACATTCAATAGTAGTATGTTGAGTGTTGCCAAATATATGGTTTCCACCTAAATCATTGCTGAGTTAGGTGGATTTTTATAAGATAGAAAAGAATGTAATATATAAACAAAATAGATGAAATAAATAATACTTATAAAAATAAAATAAATAATTAATTAATAATCATATCAACAAAAAAACATAATGAAATCAAAATCTTAACTTTGAAATCTTTATGTTCAATAGTATTCGTGGTATACTTAATATGTGGTGAAAAAATGGAAAGAGTTCAAAAAATTATTGCTAATAGAGGCTATACTTCAAGAAGAAATGCAGAAAAACTTATTGAAGAAGGCAAAGTTAAAGTTAATGGGAATATTATAAAACTAGGTGATAAAATTAATGAAAATGATAAAATTGAAATAGAAGGAAAAGAAATATGCACTAATGATAATAAAGTATATTATTTATTAAATAAACCAAGAGGGGTTATTTCTTCAGTAAAAGATGAAAAGGGAAGAAAAACTGTTGTAGATTTAATTAATACAAATGAAAGAATATATCCTATTGGAAGACTTGATTATGATACAACTGGTCTTATAATACTTACTAATGATGGAAATCTAGCAAATCATTTAACTCATCCCAAAAATAAAGTCGTAAAAACATATCTTGCTAAATGTAAAGGAGTTATTAATAAAGAGCAAATTAATAAATTAAAAACTGGTATATATATAGATAATCGTAAAGTAAATATAATTAATTTTAAAGTAAAAAAAATAGATAATCAAAAAAATATAACTTTTATAAGTATATCTATTATTGAAGGAAGAAATCATATAGTTAAAAAAATATTTGAAAGTATAGGTCTTTTAGTAGATAAACTTACAAGAACTAATTATGATTTTTTAACTATAGGAAACCTTAAATCGGGAGAATATCGAAAACTTTCTATTAAAGAAGTAAAAAAACTTTATCGTAATTAAAAAAATCCTTTTTAAAAGGACTTTTTTAATTCTCATCACAATGACAATCTTCACATTCACAATGTTCACAATTGCATTTTTCTTCTTCACTAATACTAATTGCATTAACTGGGCAAGAATGAATTGCATTATTTACTTCTTCAGTTTCAAGGTTATCTTCTTTAATAACATGAGATAAACCATTTTCATCAAAGTCAAAATGTTCACTATCTATTGCAACACAAGCGCCACAACCAATACATCTGTTTTGATCAACTATTAATTTTTTCATAATTCCTCCAAAAGTATTATATCAATTTATAATAAATTTGACAAATAATTTTATTGTGGTAAACTATATTAGTTTTTTAAAGGGGGAAATATGTTAGTATATAGAGTTTGTAATAAATTAGAAATTACAAAGTTTATTAATAATAAATCTTTTAATGAAATAGGAAGTAAATATGAAAATATTCAAAATAATAATCATAATTATCTTCCAAATACTTTTTATATGCATTTTTTTAAGAATAAAGAAGATATTTTTTATTTAAGCAATACATTAAAAAGATTTATTTGTACATTTGTTATAGATGAAGATTTATTAAGTAAATATCAAGGTATTGGAAAATATATTAATAAAAGTAATTTAAAAAAAGATGATTATGTTATAGAATATGCTATTCCAAGTAATTTAATAAATTTAATAAATTTAAAAAGTATTGAAGCATTACCACTTAATTTTAATTATTATAATTTTTTACAAACAAAAGATTATCAAAGTACATTTATATATAATGAAAAAGAACATAATAATGTATTAAATTTAAAACTATAAAAAATATCACGGAATGAAATTACAAAATATCACGGAATGAAATTACAAAATATCACGGAATAGAATTGATTTAAATTAATATATATTATATAATATAGCTATATATTTGGAGGATTCGATGGATATTAAAAATTATAAAAAAAGAATTATTGATGATCAAATTGAAAAGTATTTACAATTATTCGGTGCTATAGTTATTGAAGGACCAAAGTATTGTGGAAAAACTTGGACTGGTAGATATCATGCTAAAAGTGAGAGTTTACTTTATAAAAAAACTGGTGATGGTTCTAATGAAGTTGAACTTGCAAAAATATCGCCAGAACTTATTTTAGAAGGTGAAAAGCCAAAACTTATTGATGAGTGGCAAGAAGCAACAAATTTATGGGATGAAATAAGATACGATGTTGATAAAACTGGATTAAAAGGTCAGTACATATTAACTGGTTCTTCTACTCCTAAAAGAAATGGTATATCTCATAGTGGGGCAGGTAGATTTGGGAAATTACAACTTCGAACTATGTCATTATATGAATCTGGTGATTCAAGTGGTGTTATTTCGTTAAAAGATATTTGTGATGGAAAAAAAATATCCAAAAGAACTGGAGAAGTTAATTTAAAAAAAATAGCTAGTTTAATTATTCGAGGTGGATGGCCTGGAAATTTAACTTATTCTTCTGATGATTCAAGGAAAATAGTTAGTGAATATTTAGATTTAATAATAAATGATGATTTATATAGATTAGATGGAGTTAATAGAGATAAACATAAAGTAAAATTATTATTAAAATCATTAGCTAGAAATGAAAGTACAACTGTTTCTAATGCAACTATTAGAAAAGATATAAAAGAAATTGATAATGATGATATTGATTTAGATACAATTGCATCTTATTTAAATGCTTTAGATAAATTATTTTTACTTGATAATGATGAACCTTTTGCTATTAATATTAGATCAAGCGTAAGAGTAAAACAATCAGAAAAAAGACATTTTGCAGATCCATCTATTGCATGTGCAATTTTAAATTTAACAGAAGAAAAATTAATTAATGATTTAGAAACCTTTGGATTTATGTTTGAATCAATGGTTGAAAGGGATTTAAAAATATATGCTAGTTCATTTAATGCAAAATGCTATCATTATCAAGATTATTTAAATAGAGAAATTGATTTTGTAATAGAACTTGAAGATGGTTCATGGTGTGCATTTGAAATTAAACTTGGAGTTAATGCTATTGATAAAGCTGCTGAAAATTTAATAAATATTTCCAATTCAATAAAAGAAGAAAATGGAAAAAATCCCAAAATATTATGTGTTATATGTGCAATGAGTAATTTAGCATATATAAGACCAGATGGTGTTTATGTAGTTCCTATTACAGCACTTAAAAATTAGGAGTCTTTCGCTTCTTTTTTTTATTTTTAGGGATTTAAAAAAAGTATTAAATTATTAAAAAAAATATGTTATTATTTAATAGTAGGAGAACATATGAAAAAAATAGATAAAAAAATAATTATATTATCAAGTTTAATTTTAGTTTTATTATTAGTAATAAGAATAATATATAGTTTTAAGAGTAATACTTTAAAAACAAATAAAAGTAATTTAAATAAACATTTAGCTATATATGTAAAAGGTGATGGACAGTCAACTTATACAGCGCAAAGCTCGATTCCTACAGGTTATTATATTTTAAATACCTCAAAAACATTTTGTGAAAATGGTGGTACAGTATCAAATTATGATAGCACTGCAGGTACAGTTTTGTTTACGACGTTAGGTTCAGATGTTTGCAGTCTTTATTTTGATTATGAAACACCAGCAGATGTAATAATAAATGTTGCAACTCCAGAGTATATAAATGCACTTTATACCAAAAGTTTTTCAAATTGCTCTAATATGGATGGAAGTAGTTCAAATATATATTGGGATTACAAATTAAATGGTATAAGACTTAAAAATATAACTAATATAAATGCAATCAGTAATTTAGACTTTACTCAAATTAGTAATCCAACATTATTATCAACAGTAGCAAGTACTACAGGAACAAGTGGAAATGGAACAATTACCGAAAGTACCCATGGACATAGGTATCAAGGAAATAATCCGGATAATTATGTATGGTTTAATGATGAAATGTGGAGAATAATTGGATATGTACCAGTATGCCTGACAAGTGGATGTACATCAACAGAAAATAGAGTAAAAATAATAAGAAATTCTTCAATAGGAGCACTTGTTTATAAAGCAAATACGGCAACTGATTCAACATGGACAGATAGTACAATGCAAAAACTACTAAATACATGTTATTTAGGTAAAGTAAGTGATACAGATAGTACATGTGCAAGTTATTGTTATTCATACTATTCAAGTAGTCAAAAGCCAGTAGCAAAATGTGATTACACAAATATTGGAATAGATGAAAGTGATTATTATGGAAGTATGATAGAAAGTGTATATTGGAATGTAGGAGAGCCATCATCATCTGGATATGTTAACGCTGATGATCAGTATACTAAAGAAATAGCAAGTTATACAAGCAGCACATCAAAAATAGGACTAATGTATGCAAGTGATTGGGGATATGCAATAGAAGAATTTACAGGAGTACTGGGAAGCGCTGGAAGTCCAGACGATTATATGGATAAAAACTGGTTATTTTCAAATGGACATGAATGGACAATGAGCGCATATTCTTCGTCACACCTTCTTCGCGTGAATTTCAGCGGGTATCTTGTTAGTCAATACTCGTCTTACGGGTGTGCAGCAAGGCCAGTCCTTTATCTAAAATCTAATGTATATGTCGTAAGTGGAAGTGGAAGTGAAGCAGATCCATATATAATTGGGATGTGAGAGTCTAAAATAAATGAATCGTGGTCCGCTAGTGTGGGCCTGATTTGAAAAAAATATAAATTTAACAAATTAAAAAATTGAAAGAAGGTAAATGATGAAGAAAAAAAATAATAAAATAATAGTAAGTTTAAGTTTAGTAATAGTATTATTTAGTATATTATTAATATTGATAATATACTAAATAATAAGGCAAAGACTTTTGATTATGAGGGAACAACAATTGCACTTACTATAGATGGAGTATCTTCTTCATCATTTCCAAGTTCTGGGGCTTATACAGTAAATGTTACTTGTGATAATGCAAAAGGTAGATGGAATCCAAGTAATTGGGAATTAGAAATTACTAATATAACAGGAAAAGTTAAATGCGATGTTGAATTTACTACGAGTCCTTCTTTATTGTCAAGTAAAATGACAACAATAGGAACAAGTGGTAATGGTA
Organism: Bacilli bacterium; assembly: GCA_051893155.1. Taxonomy (GTDB): domain Bacteria; phylum Bacillota_I; class Bacilli_A; order RF39; family UBA660; genus UBA6448. Next base: position 907 of record JBJFGY010000116.1, on the reverse strand, counting down.
AAATAGTAAATAGTACCCATGGATATAGGTATCAAGGAAATAATCCAGATAATTATGTATGGTTTAATGATGAAATGTGGAGAATAATAGGATATGTACCAGTATGCATAACAAGTGGATGTGCATCAACTGAAAATAGAGTAAAAATAATAAGAAAAGAATCAATTGGAGGCTTAGTTTATAAACCATATTCTACATCTGATTCAACATGGACTGCTAGTTCAATGCAAAAACTACTTAATACATGTTATTTAGGAAAGGTAAGTGATACAGATAGTACATGTGCAAAGTATTGTTATTCTAATTATTATGGTTCAACGCCTGTTGCTAAATGTGATTACACAAATATTGGAATAGATGAAAGTGATTATTATGGAAGTATGATAGAAAGTGTATATTGGAATGTAGGAGAGCCATCATCTGGTTCATATGTTAATGCAGATAGCCAATATACTAAAGAAATAGCAAGTTATACAAGTTCTGCGTCAAAAATAGGACTAATGTATGCAAGTGATTGGGGATATGCAATAGAAGGATTTACAGGGGTACTTGATACATCTGAAGGTGTGTTTTATTATATGGATAAAAACTGGTTATTTACAAATGGATTGGAATGGACAATGAGTGCATATTCTTCATCAGACCCTATTAGCGTGGGCGTTAGCGGGTCTTTGGGCAACGACAAGTCGTATAACGGGTATGCAGCAAGGCCAGCCCTTTATCTAAAATCTAATGTATATGTCGTAAGTGGAAGTGGAAGTGAGTCTGATCCATATATAATTGGAATGTAAAATTCTAAAATAACTAAATCGTGGTCTTGATAAGTGTGGACCCGATTTTTTGAAAATATACTTTGAGTTTAGGTAAAAATAAAACTTGACATGAAAAAAGATGAAATTGTTGATAA
>JBJFGY010000115.1:5012-5198 GCA_051893155.1 Bacilli bacterium | reverse complement strand
TATAAACTAATCAAAAATATTTAAAAATTTTTCATAAAAAACCTAAACTCAAATGATATTAAAGATTGAAAAAAATATATTTATAATATATAATAATTCTCATATTTTTTAAAGCAAAATTTAATTTATAAGTAAAAGAAGTAAGGAGAAATTTTGATAATGGATAGTAATATAGAAGAAACTTTA
>JBJFGY010000115.1:0-4912 GCA_051893155.1 Bacilli bacterium | reverse complement strand
GTAAATTTACAAGCAAAAAAAGAAGAATTGGAAAATATTAAAAATAATATTAATGATAAAAGATATGCTTTTGAACAAATGATTTATGAACAAAGAAAAAAATTTGAAGAATCATTGGAACCTTTAAAAATAAGTTTGAATAATACAGCAGAAGAATTTAATTTATTAGCTCAAGAAAGAGTTTGTGTTAGTTTAGAGGATGTATTTAAAGAATTATCTAATTTAACTGGAATAAGTATATTTGAACTTGGGTTTAAATTAAAAACTAATGTTGATTTTTGGAATGTATATAATATTAATGAATTAGTAAAATTAATGAGTAGTGAAACAGAAGATTCTAAAAATTATTATTGGGAATTATTATTGTTTGATAATAAAAATATTAGTCCACATGAAGTTGATAAACATTCATTTTGTTATGATATGATTTTTGATTTAAATTTAGAAGAAATACAAACTGATGGAAAAACATTATTAGATCATTGTTCTGCTGAAATAGAATTTGATGATATTCAAGGATTATATTATACATATCTTTCTATAGATAAAAACATTGGCGCGTTAAGTTTAAATATAACTTTAAATAATTTAGTTAAAGATGATGTAAAAGAATATTTTAATGAATATTATCCAACTAATTTATTAAAACAAGTTGTTATGAATTGTATAAAAAATAAAAGTGAATACAAACATATAGAAGAAACTTTAGTAAATTTACAAGCAAAAAAAGAAGAATTGGAAAATATTAAAAATAATATTAATGTTAAAAAAAATGTTTTTGAACAAATGATTGATGAACAAAGAAAAAAATTTGAAGAATCATTGGAACCTTTAAAATTAAGTTTAAATAATACAGCAGAAGAATTTAATTTATTATCAAAAGAAAAAATTTCTATAAGTCTTGGTGATTTAATCAATGAATTATCTAATTTAACTGGAATAAATGATTCTAATTTTGGTATTAAATTAAAGACTGATGTAATACATTGGGGAAAATATAATATTACTAAATTGTTAAATATAATGAATAATGGTAACGATGATCAAAAAAAATATTATTATTATTTAACATTGTATGCTGATAAAAGTATACATCCATACAAAAAAGAAAACCAATTATTTTGTTATGAAATGATTTTTGCTTTAAATTTTGAAGAAATACAAGCTGATGGAAAAAAATTATTAGATCATTGCTCTGTTGAAAGAAAATTTGATGATATTCAAGGATTATATTATACTGAACTTGTTATAGATAAAAATATCTCGGAACTAAATTTAAATATATCTTTGGATAATTTAATTAAAGATGATTTAAAAGAACCTTTTAATAGATATTATCCAACTAATTTATTAATGCAAGCTGTTATAAATTGTATTGAAAATAAAAAGGAAATAAATCATAAATCATCTTCAGCATTATTTGGTAGAAAGATTAGAAGTAGAAAATTAAATTTTTAATTTTGTTTGATTAAAATTAATAATTAAAATAAAAATAATTATTTGACAATCATTAATAAAAATCATATAATTTATTTGTAGTTTTTTTAAAAGATTATGAACAAGACGGAATTATTATTTAATTTGTAGAGAGTTAATGGTTGGTGAAAATTAATAATTGGTAATAATTTAGATCACTTGCTAGTTTCCTATTTAAGTAAATAGAATAGGACGTATGATGGCGTTAACATAAAAAGTTAAATATAAAGGTGGTACCGTGCTAATGCACCCTTTGGTTACCACCTTTTTTTATTGGAGGTAAAATGGAAAAATTTAAAAAACTAGATACTAGAGAAGTTTCAAAAGTTGAAAATGATATTTTAAAAAAGTGGGAAAAAGAAAATATTTTAAAGGAAAGTACTAAAGGAGATAAAACTTGGGTATTTTATGATGGGCCAATATATGCTAATGCTAAACCTGGTATTCATCATGTTTTTGCTAAAACAATTAAAGATTCATTTTGTAAATATAAAGTTATGAATGGATATAAAGTTTTACGTAAAATTGGTTTAGATACTCATGGTCTTCCTATTGAAGTAAATGTTGAAAAAAAATTAGGATTTTCTGGTAAAGCTGATATTGAAAAATTTGGTGTAGAAAATTTTTGTAAAGAATGTAATAAAGAAACAAACTCTAATATAAGTGAAGTTGATAAAGTTACTAAAATGATGGGACAATTTATTGATACTAAAAATCCATATGTTACTTGTGAAAATAATTATATTGAAAGTGAATGGTGGATTTTAAAACAAATGCATGAAAAAGGTTTAGTTTATTATGGTTCTAAAGTTTTACCATATTGTCCTCGTTGTGGAACAGAACTAGCTAGTCATGAAGTTTCTCAAGGTTATCAATCTGATACAGTAAATACAGTAATTGTACCATTTAAATTAGTTGATAAAGATGAATATATGCTTGTATGGACAACAACTCCATGGACTTTAATTGATAATGTTGCTGTTTGTGTAAATCCTGATTATGATTATATTTTAGCAGAGTCTATGGGTTATAAATTTATTGTTTGTTCTTCTCTTGCTCAAAAAGTTCTTGGTGATGAATATCAAGTGCTTAAAACTTTTAAAGGTATCGATTTAAAAGGTACAAAATATGAACAATTAATGCCATTTGCTAAAGTTTCTGGTAAAGCTTTTGAAGTAGTTTGTGATAGTTATGTTACGGCAGAAGATGGAACAGGACTTGTTCATATTGCTCCAGCTTATGGTGCTGATGATAATAGAGTATGTAATGAAAATGGTATATCTTTTTCACAAAGTGTTGGAAAAGATGGTTGCTATAAAATTGGACCTTGGGAAGGAAGACTAGTAACTGATAGTGATCTTGAAATTGAAATAATCAAATATTTAAAAGAAAATGATAAATTATTTAAAAAAATTAAAATAACTCATGATTATCCACATTGTTGGAGATGTAAAAGCCCACTTATTTATTATGCAAAACCAGCTTGGTATGTAAAAACAACTGCATATAAAGATAAAATTATTAAAGCTAATGAAAGTATAAATTGGTATCCAGATTATGTTGGAACAAAAAGATTTAATAATTGGCTTGAAAATATGATAGATTGGGGAATTTCAAGAAATAGATATTGGGGTTGTCCACTTCCTATTTGGGTTTGTGATAGTTGCAATCATTTTGATGTAATTGGTTCAGTTGAAGAACTTAATGATAGAAAAGTTGAAAAAGAAATTGATGTCAAAAGTCTTGAACTTCATAGACCATATGTTGATAATATCCATTTAACTTGTCCAAAATGTGGTAAAACTATGACAAGAGTAAGAGATGTTATGGATGTTTGGTTTGATTCAGGAGCTATGCCTTATGCTCAATATCATTATCCATTTGAAAACAAAGAACTTTTTGAAAGTCAATTTCCTGCTGATTTTATCGCTGAAGGTATAGACCAAACAAGAGGATGGTTCTATGTATTATTAGTTATTTCTACAATTATATCTGGTACATCAAGTTTTAAAAATGTAGTTGTAAATGACATGATGCTTGATGCAAAAGGTAAAAAAATGAGTAAATCCACTGGTAATATTATCGATCCAATTAATATAATGCAAGAGTATGGTGCCGATGCAATAAGATGGTATATGCTTTATGCATCACCTGTTTGGACACCACTTAAATTTGATGAAGAAGGTGTAAAAGAAGTATATTCTAAATTTATAAATCCTTTAAAAAATACATATTCATTCTTTTGTCTATATGCCAATGTGGATAATATAGATATAGAAAAATGTAATGTTAGTTTTAATGAACTTGAAGAAATTGATAAATGGTTACTTTCTAAATATAATAATTTAGTTAAAAATGTAAACGCTTCTTTTGAAGAATATGATTTAAATAAAGTAGTTAAACTTATTACTTCATTTGTATCTGATGATTTATCAAATTGGTATATAAGAAGATGTAGAAAAAGATTTTGGGGAAGTGAATTTAGTACTTCAAAAAAAGCTGTTTATAAAACAACTTATGAAGTTCTTGTAAGTCTTACAAAGTTAATTGCTCCAGTAGCACCATTTATATCTGAAGAAATATATCAAAACTTAACAAATGAAAAATCAGTCCATTTAAGTAATTATCCAAAATTTGATGAAAAGTTAATTAATCCTGTTTTAGAGGAAAAAATGGACTTAGTAAGAAACTTAATAAGTATAGGTAGATTTGTACGTGAAGAAAATAAAATAAAAGTACGTCAACCTTTATCTGAAGTATTAATAGATGGTAAAAATGAAAAGATACTTAGTGATTTAGTAAATTTAATTAAAGAAGAATTAAATGTAAAAAATGTAGTTTTTGTTAATGATATTAATACTTATATGAATTTTAAAGTATTACCTAATTTTAAAGAAGCAGGAAAAGTTATTGGTAAAAATATGAAATTATATCAAGAAGCCTTATTAAATTTATCTTCAAAAGAAATTAATGAACTTCAACAAGGTAATAGTATTACACTTAATATAAATAATGAAAATTATGAAATAACTCCAGAACTTGTAGATATTCGTTATAGTGCTAAAGAAGGCTTTGATATTGGTATGGAAAATGGTAATTTTGTTATATTAAATGCAGTTATTACTGATAAATTAAAAAAAGAAGGTAATGCTCGAGAATTTGTTTCAAAAGTTCAAGCTATGCGTAAAGAAAAAGACTATAATATTTCAGATAGAATTATTATTAATATGAATGCAGATGAAGAATTTGCTAGTTCTATTAAAGATAATATAGACTATGTAAAAAATGAAACATTAGCATTAGAAATAAATTTTGATGAAAATATTTCAAAAGATATGAAATTAAATGATGCATATGTTGGTATAAATATTGAAAGAAAAATTGTGAATAATTAGTAAAAATGTCTCTTTTTTTACTTAGTAATAATTAGAGAAAA
>JBJFGY010000114.1:0-5202 GCA_051893155.1 Bacilli bacterium | reverse complement strand
TTTTATTGCTAACACCAGTAAGGTAGAAAGTAACAAAATGATAGCAATGAGCTTTAGAACTTTTATTATGAAAGTCTTAGTTTTCATCTTTATCTACCTCCTTTCTTTCTCAAGATTGGAGGACGACACTCACATCAAATGTTCCTGCTAAAATTATATAATAAGTAGATTTATAAAACAAGCGAAAGTTTTGCTAATAATTTAAGAAGTTAATTTAATAAATTTATTATAATTAATTCTTATATTGCAAATATAACTAATATATATGTAAATTGATTTATAGCATATAATGTAGTATAATTAGTTTACATTTGAGGTGAAAAATGAAAAAATTATGGAAGAATAATAGGGTGGTTTTTGTTCTTGTGATAATACTTATTGTATGTTTTGTTTCTATAATAGGAGTTACTCTAACATTCTTTTATTCAAAAGATACATCTACTTATGGTAATAGACTTGATGATATTGAAAAATATCCTATATCAAATGAATTTAAAGCAAGTTATAAAGATAAAATGCTTGAAAATGAAAATGTAAAAAGTATTAATTTTGATATTAAAGGAAGAATTATTTATATTACAATTAATTTTGATGAAAATATTGATTTAGAAAAAGCAAAAAGTATTATATCAAGTAGTTTAACTGAATTTAGTGAAGAAATACTTAGTTATTATGATATACAATTTATATTAAATAGTGATAATTTTACTATAATGGCTTCAAAAAATGCTGCTTCTGAAATAATATCATGGAATAATAATACTCCTATTAAAGAAGAGGAAGAAAATGAAGAAGAAAAATAAAATAATTATAACTATTATTAGTATTATAGTTATAATTAGTCTTGCTATTTTTGGAATATATTTTTATTTAAATACTAATAAATTAACTGTATCTGAAAAAAATTGGATAGATGAAAATAGTTCTAAATCAACCTTAATTAATGTAAATGTTCTTAATAATAGTGCTGTTTTTGGAAATAATGGTGTAGGTTTATTTTATGATTTTTTATCATCATTTAAAGACTATTATAATCTTAATATAAATAATGTTACTTATAATTATGGGGCAAATGTAGTAGGTGTTAATTTAGGTATTAAAATAAATCCTAATGAAAATGATGAAATTATATATACTGATCATTATGTATTAATCAGTAATAATAGTGAAATAATTACATCACCAAGTGATATTGAAGGAAAAATAGTATCTATATTATCTTCTGATTTATCTTATGTAAGTAAATATTTAAGTGGTTATAATTTAACATTTCAATCTTTCGATAATATAGATTCGTTAATTACTAGTGAAAATAAATATGCTATTATTCCACTTCATTTATATTTAGATAATATACTTACAAATAATAAAGAAATTATCTATCATTTTGGTGATATTAATATTTATTATACTTTAAGTGTTACTGATGATGTATTTGGTTCAATAATTAAAAAATATTATGAAATATGGAAAGATAATTTTGAAGAAACATATAACCAAAATTTATTTACGTTAGTATCAAATAAACTTAAATTAACTGATAGTGAAATTGACGAAATGCGTAGTGTTAATTATAAGTATGGGTATGTTAATAATTCGCCTTATGAAGTAATTTCTGGTGGTAATTATGGTGGTATTGTCGCCGTTTATTTAAAAAGATTTATGTCTTTTGCTAATGTTGATTTTACTTTTAAAAAGTATAATAATTTTGCTAAATTTAATAAAGCATTAACTAATAATGAAATTGATGCATATTTTGGTTATTTAAATATTAATGATAGTTTTTATAAAACTCAAAGTGGTGTAGATGTAAATTACGTAATATGTGCAAATATAAAAAATAATATTGTACTTAGTAATTTAAATTCATTAAGTGGTAAAGAAGTATATGTTCAAAATAATTCACTTTTATATACATATTTAAATAATATTTCTGATATAACAATTAAAACTTATAAAAATTCTGATGAACTTGTTAAATTAAATAAAAAAGATACTATTATTTTACTTGATAGTAATATATATGAATATTATAAAAATCATGGCCTTGAAAATTATACTATTAGAACAAGTGGAAGTTTAAAAGAAGTATATAGTTTTAGAGTAAAAAATAATAGTGCTTTATATAAATTATTAAATAAATATATAACTATATTAGATAGTCATAAAATACTTAATGAAGGAATTAATAATCATACTCAAACTGTTAAATATGGCAAGATATTAAGTTTGCTTGCTAAATATTTTATATATTTTCTATTATTATTTTTAATAATTGCTTATTTTGTAATTAGAAAAACTAAAAAAATAACTATTGCCAAAAAAATTAAAAAAGATGATAAAATGCGTTTTATTGATCAATTAACTTTACTTAAAAATAGAAATTATTTAAATGAAAATATTAAATCATGGAATAATAATACTATTTATCCCCAAACAATACTTATTATTGATTTAAATCATCTTCAGGAAATAAATGATACAAAAGGATATGAAGAAGGTGATAAACAAATTAAAGCTGCTGCAAATATATTAATAAAATATCAATTAGATAATTCTGATATAATTAGAACAGATGGTAATGAATTTGTGGTTTATTTAGTAGGTTATGATCAAAAACAAATAACTAATTATATTCACAAATTAAATAAAGAATTTAAGAAACTACCTTATGATTATGGCGCAGAATTTGGTTATTCAATGATAATTGATGATATTAAAACTATTGAAGATGCATTAAATGAAGCAACAAAAGTATTAAAAAAACAAAAGGAAGTAAATGAAAAAAAGAATTAAACGTTTTTATAAAAGATTTATGAAGGTAATTAATAGAAGTGATATGAAATTGTTACCTGGAAGTTTAGCATTTTTTATAATTCTTGCACTTGTTCCAACACTTACACTTCTTACTTATCTTGCCTCAGTTCTTAATTTATCTGTTGATTTTATTTATAATTTTTTAGAAAAAGCATTTTCTAATGATGTTGCTTCATTACTACTTAGTACATCTGCAGTATCAAATTCTGGACTTAGACTTACAATTGTTTTAGTGGTATGTTATTACATAGCAAGTAATGGTATGGATAGTGTTATTATATGTTCAAATACAATTTACAATATTAAAGAAAGTAATTGGTTTAAAAGAAGAATTAAAGCAATAGGAATGTCTATTATATTAGTACTTCTTTTAACATTTCTATTATTAGTTCCAGTATTTGGAAATAATATTATTAATCTAATTACTAAAGTTAATTTAAATGCCTCAATTACTAATATTATATTAAAAGTATTTAATTATTTACGTAGTCCAATTATGATAATTATATTATTTTTCTTAATAAAAATAATATATACTATTGCACCAGATAGAAAAATTAAGAGTCATAATACAAATTATGGGGCATTATTTACTACAATTTTATGGACTATAGTTACGGAAATATATTCTGCATATATCTTAAATTATGCATCTTATACATCATTTTATGGTGGCCTTGCAAATATTTGCGTCTTAATGATTTGGTTTTATTTTCTTGCATATATATTTGTTATTGGTATGGCTTTAAATTATCAAAAAGAAAATGAAGATTTGGAAAATACTGTTATTATAAAAAAAGAAAAATAGTATATATTATTAATATGTACACAGATATTACTTAGTACATGATTTATTGTTTTAATATCAATCTAGCATAATAAAGCTAACGATATTAAGAAGTAATATTCTAAAAAAAGAAGGAATTGACCTTCTTTTTTTGTTATAATTTACTAATTCTTTTTTTATCATTAAGTAAAGTAAATAGTTCATTTTCTATAGAACTTGATAAAATAATAGCTTTATCTATATCTTGAGGAATAGTTCTTCTTGCAATATTTTTATATTCTTTAATATCATTATTATCTTTTTTGATAAATATACCTAAAATACATATTATATCATCTTGCACTCTTTTAAAAATAATTCTTGTTTGGAATTCTTTTATTTCATATAAATAACTTAATTTACCATTATTAATAAGTCTTTTAATTTTACTTTTTGGAAGTGTATTATTTTTAAAATTAATTAATAAATCTAAAATACTTTCATAATATTCTTCTGGTATATTCTTAAGATCTGAAATAATTTTAGCATTCAAAGGATTAACTTCGGAAGAAGCATAAATTATTTTTTTAGTATTTAAATTATTTATATCTTCTTTTTCATTTTCATCATCTTTTTCTTCAAAAGAATATAGTTTTTTTTCTCTTGTTTCATAAAAGGATTTTATTATAAGATATTTTTCTAATAATTTATAATAACTATCAACAATTTCTTTTCTTTCTAAATTAGTACTATTTAAATCTTTATCTAATAAAAATTCGTAATATGTTAAAAGTTCATTTATTATATCATCCATTATTTTATTTAATACATAATCAAATTCATTGTTATCTTTATAAACATTTTCGTAATTTGATAGAAGATCATTTATTTCATAAGGTTGAATAGAAATTATTTGTGATTTTAATGATTCTATCGAATTATCTAAAATAATCTTTTTATTTGGGTTTATTTCAATTTTATCAGTTTCTTGAAATCCCATTCTTAAAATATTTGGAATTTCTTCATATTTATGATTAATAAAATTTGCTTGTCTTTCATTGTCTTTCGATTTAATTTTTTGACTATAAAAATTCATCTCATTTTCAAGCAATGTAAGTTCTTTATCAGTTATCATAAAATTATTATTTGCCCATAAAAGAACTTTTTTTATATAATCTGTTACTATAAAAGATATAGGAATATTTACATTTACTGATGATAAAAAAATTCTACAATATTTTTCATATAAATTATATAAGCTTATTTCTCTAATTAATATATGTTGATTATTAATTAAATTAATTTTTAAATTATTAAGGTTATTTATTAAATCATTAATTAAATTAAAATTATTTTCATTATTTGCTTTAACTAAACGATTTAAAAATATTTTAGAGTATGAATCATTTTGATATATTGTATCTAGTAATAAACAAATACTTAATTTATTTTCATTAATAATATCTATATCATTATTTAGTAATGATATAACTTCATTTAATAAATCTATATTTATAACATTTAAATTATAATCATTAGTTTTTTGTTTGCCATTTTCTAAAAACTTATTAACTATTATTTTAATTTTTTCCATTATATTCACCATAATAATTATAAAA
>JBJFGY010000113.1:0-5478 GCA_051893155.1 Bacilli bacterium | reverse complement strand
TAAAGTTACATTTATCAAATTTATTGTCTACCAACACTATTTGACAAAGAACCATAATTTACGCTAATTCTACTTCAGCGCCAGCTTCAGTTAATTGTGCTTTAATACTTTCAGCATCTGCAGCAGGAATATTTTCTTTAATATTTCCACCTTTATCTGCTAAAGCTTTAGCTTCAACTAATCCTAAACCTGTAAGTTCTTTAATGATTTTAATAACTGCAATTTTGTTTCCACCAGCAGATTTTAATACAACTGTTTTAGTACTTGGTCCTTCTTCTTTGGCTTCAACAGGAGCAGCAGCAACTGCTACAGCAGATGGATCAACACCAAATTCTTCTTTCATTGCATCAACTAATTCTTTAACTTCAAGAATAGTCATTTCTTTTAATGAACTAATAAATTCATCTTTTGTTAATTTTGCCATTATTTTTCCTCTCCTTCCATTTTTTCGGCATAAAGATTAAGTGCAATACTTAAATCTCTTACATAAGCAATCATTCCACTTGCAAGCATTGTTAATAATCCTTCTCTTGATGGGATTGATGCATATTCTTTAATTACATCTTTTTCTGCAACATTACCGCTTAAAATACCAACACGAATATCTAATTTATTATGGTCTTTTGCATAATTTGAAATAATTTTAATTGGTTCTAATAGATCAGTTCCAAATAAAATTGCATTTGGTCCTTCAAGAAAATTGTCAATATTAATATTAAGTTCATCACATGCAAGTTTTAACATAGTGTTTTTATATACTCTAATTTCACTATTTACTTCCTTTAACTTATTTCTAAGTTCAGTAAGTTCACTTACGGTAAGTCCTTGATATTGAAATAATATAACAGATTCGCTGTTTTTAATTTTATCAACAATTTCGCTTACAATTTGTTTTTTCTCATTTAGAATTTTTTCGCTTGCCATTTTTCCTCCTCACTTTATTTTAGAAAAAACTTCCCATGGGGAAGTTTATATTAAAAAGTTAACTTTCCCCTCGGTAGGAAATTAAGTCTTATAACACCTACTGTCTTTGGCTCTTTGTTTTTTCTAATCCATATTATATTGTATTTCTTACTAAATGTCAAAAGAATTTTTATCTACTTTAATTCCAGGACCCATTGTAGAAGATATGCTTATACCTTGAATAAATGTTCCCTTTACTGAAGTAGGTTTAGTTTTTGAAATAGTAGAAACTACGTATCTTAAATTTTCTTCAAGTGCTTTTTCATCAAATGAAGCTTTTCCAATTACAGTATGGATATTACCATAGCTGTCAGCACGATATTCAACCATGCCTTTTTTAATGTCATTAATTACATTTTCAACTTTAGCTGTTACAGTACCAGTTTTTGGATTTGGCATTAAACCTCTTGGTCCTAAAATATTTCCAATTTTTCCAACTTCAGGCATCATTTCTGGTGTAGCAACAACAATATCAAAATCAAACCAGTTTTCAGTTTTAATTTTATCTATTAAATCTTTGTCGCCAACATAATTAGCGCCTAATTCTTTTGCAATATTAGCTTGTTCACCTTTAGCTAAAACTAATATTTTTTTAGATTTACCACTTCCATTTGGTAAAACTAATGATCCACGTAGCATTTGATCTGCTTTCTTTGTATCAATATTAAGTTTTAAAGCTACATCAATTGTACTATCAAATTTAGTAACAGATGTTTCTTTAGCAAGTTTTATTGCATCTTCAATTGGATATAATTTAGACTTATCAACATTTTTAGATGCTTCCACATATTTTTTTCCAAACTTTTTCATTTTTTCCTCCTAACTGTGGTTTATTAGCGGACATTTTATATAATTTATTATATTATTAATTTTCTTCAGTTTCTTCGTTATCTTTTGAACTAATAACTTCAACTTCAGATGCATTACTTTCTTCATTAGCTTCTGCTTCCATTTCAGCAAGTTCTGCATCTCTTTTTGCTCTTTCAATTTCTTCTGCTTTTGCTTCGGCAGCTTGTTCTGCAAGTTCAGCGTCATTTACACCTTTTACAGCAACACCCATGTTTCTTGCAGTACCTTCGATAATCTTCATAGCACTTTCAATATCATATGCATTAAGATCAGGTAATTTAGTTTCAGCAATTTTTCTTAAATCTTCTTTTGAAATTGTAGCCACAACTTCATTTGCACCCTTACTGCTAGCTTTTTGTAACTTAGCTGCTTTTTTTATTAAAAATGCAGCTGGTGGAGTTTTAAGAACGAAACTAAATGAACGATCATCATAAATTGATATTTCACAAGGAACAACATCACCCATTTTATCACGAGTTGCCTCATTAAATTTAGAACAAAAATCTTGTAAATTAACTCCAGCAGGTCCTAACACAGTTCCAACTGGTGGAGCTGGTGTAGCTTTTCCCGCTTCAAGTTGTAGTTTAATTTTCTTTACGACTTCTTTTGCCACGAAAAACACCTCCTATAAAATATTTTTTCATGTGGTGGTATGGGCATCCGCTTTTCCCTTCCACCAATGCAATATAAATTGCAAAATGATAATACCATATTTTAGGTTATATTACAAGCAAAATATTTTTATTTTAGATAAATCAATTCTTTAATTTTAATTTTTATATACCGAAAGCATAAAAAGAGTCAATTTTATCTAAATTTTTTATCTTTTTTTTAAAATTATTTTAATGTATAATTAATATGTGGTGAAAATTTATGAAAAAATTAAGTGAATTATATGATACTAATTATCAAACTGAAATACATGATATTTCTATTAATTCTAAGCAAATTAATAAGGGTGATATTTTTGTTTGTATTAAAGGAGTTAATGCTGATAGGCATAACTTTATTGATGAAGCAATAAAAAATGGTGCTAGTGCAATAGTGGTAAGTCATGATGTAGGAGAGAAAAATATTCCTACAATTAAAGTTGCTGATACTAATAAAGAATTACATAGACTATCTAAAGAAATATATGACTATCCAGATAAAAAATTAACAATGATAGGAATAACTGGCACAGACGGAAAAACTAGTACTACCACCATTATACAAACACTTCTTGGCAAAAATAATTGTGGCTATATTGGAACAAATGGTTATAGTTATAAAAATATTAAAGGAGATACTGATAATACTACACCTGAATGTCATAAATTATATAAACTTTTTAGTGAATTTGAAAAAAATGGTTGTAAATATTGTTCAATGGAAACAAGTAGTGAAGCTTTTTTTAGAAATAGACTTGACGATATTGAATTTGATATCTCTGGAATTACAAATATTACAAAAGAACATTTAAACAGTCATGGAAGCTATGAAAACTATATTGATTGTAAATGTCAATTATTTAGGCAAACAAAAAAGGATGGTTATTGTATTTTAAATCATGATGATGAAAAATATGAAAAATGTAAAATGGCATGTAATGGTAAAATTGCAACATATGGAAAAGGAAAAGATAATACTTTACAAATATTAAACTATACAATATACCCTGACCATACTGATATTATATATAAATATGAAAATAAAGAATATGAAGTTACAAGTCCTTTATTGGGAGAATTTAATGTATATAATTTAGCATGTGGTTTATTAGTTTGCTTAAAATTAGGGTATAAATTTGAAAATTTAGAAAAGAATATAAAAAATATATATGTTGATGGACGACTAGAAATGCTTAATACAAATACACCATATTATGTAATGGTTGATTATGCACACACACCAAATGGCATAAATAATCTACTAAATTTTATACATACTTTAGATGTTAATCGTTCAATAGTTGTTATTGGTTCAGCTGGTGAAAGAGATCATATTAAAAGGCCACTTATGGGTCAAGCAGTACTTGATAATGCTAGCTATGCAATATTTTGCTATGAAGATCCTAGAAGTGAAGACCCAATTGATATAATAAACGATTTATTATCAAATGCTGAAAAGGATCATAATAATTATGAAATAATTGTAGATAGACATGAAGCAATTCAAAAAGCAATTGATATTGCACAAGAAAAAGATATTGTATTAATACTAGGTAAAGGAAACGAAACTTATCAAAAATTAAAAGATAAAACAATTTATTTTAATGATGTTGAAGAAGCTTATAAAGCTGTTGAAAATAGAAAAAATAGAGAAAAGCAAAAAGGAAATTAAAATATTAAAAAAATTTATTGGTTTTAATTATTTTTTATGATATTATATAGTAGAAGGTAGATGATTATGGGAAGATTTTTCAATGATAATGTAAAAAATTCAAAATCAACAATGGTAAAAGTTGCAATTATAGGTGTTTGTGCAGTATTAATTATTATAATTTTAATAGTGATAAACAATAAAAGCAATAAACCTAAAGCAAATATTAAATTATATAATAGTTTGGATATTAATATTAATGATAAAGAACCTGAAAAATTAGATTTCTTTTCAGAATTTGATAACTATGATGAAAATGATGTTAGTATTACATTTCCAGATAATTTCACAACATCTAAAGTTGGTTCTTATGACGTCATTATAACAATTGATGGAAAAGATTATACAACTACTGTTAATGTTATTGATGATTTAGCTCCTGATTTTGAAGTTAGAGACTATGAAATTGATTATGGGAAAAGATATTATCCGGAAGATTTTGTTGAAAGTTGCACTGATAATTCAAATGAGCCTTGCACAATAGATTACTATGATTTATCAAAAGATCAAGATGGAAATATAATTGATTATTCGTCATATACTGAACCTGGAAATTATTTAATAAAGTTAGTTGCAAAAGATGAAAATGGTAATAGCACAGAACCAAAAAGCGTTAATTTATTAATAAAAGAAGAAGATGGTAATGATGAACCAATCGATAAACCGACACAACCTATTGAATGTAAATATGGTGACTTATCAGTTAATACAGAAATTTATAATTTTCCACTTGCTGTAATTGTTGGCGATGAACAAAATAGTTGTGCATTAAATAGAGATTTATGGGATGATGAAGAAACTCAACAACCAGTTAAAGATAAATTTGAAAAAGATTTTAATAAATTAAAAAATGATTTTAAACAAATATATGAAACAAAATATCCTAATGGAGCTCAAACCTATATTTACCAAGATTTTAAAGCAGTTTATAATACTGAAAATAAAGGTTTAGTAGGTTATGGTATATACGTTAAACTTTATGCAACTGCAACCGGTGTAAGTATGGAACAAAACAATACTGATAACTTAATTGCAGAATATTATATAAAACAAGATGGCACAAGAGAATATATAAATAATCCATATAACATTGAATAAAAGTCATTTTAAGGGGTGATAAAAAATCATCCTTTTATTATACTTTAAATTAGAAAAAAATTTAAGCACTTATTAACTAAAGTGCCTTATTTTGTAATAACTTATTAATTAAATATGATTAATAAATTATTTTAACAAATAAAAAAGTCATAAAAATAAAAATCCACGTCTAAAGGCGTGGTTTTTCTAATAGGTCTATAAGACCTT
>JBJFGY010000112.1:0-5488 GCA_051893155.1 Bacilli bacterium | reverse complement strand
ATTTATATCTATTAATACAATTCGCACACACTTTTTTAAATCTATTAAATTATGGAGATATACTGATTATCGATTTAAAGACAACAAAAAATGAAGTAAGCGACCTAATCAAACACGCACTTACTTCATCAATCATTCATCTTAATTTAAACCGTAAGATTCAATTAAGATTACATTAATTATACTACATTTTGCTCTTTGATAGCTTATTATTTTTTTAAAATGCATTTTTGCATCTTTTTGTCGTGGATTTAAAAAGAAGAAAAATTTTAATATTCTTAATATTATAGACTTTTTCTTCTTTTTTTAACATTATTTCATGATATTAATAAAATTTATTCTATTTTACTGGTTTGCTTTTACTATTTTTAAAAAAACTTGCTTACAAGTTTCAATAAATTTTTTTAATCGATTAGATATACAACTTTTCATATATCACCTCCATATATCCTATTTATATTTTAACATAATATATATATTGCCGGTTATTTTGCCGGATATATTTTTATTAAATTTTATACATATAAAAAGATTCTATTTTAATATTCTTAGTATTATAACTTACAATTAAGTATTTTACTGGTTTACTATTGCTATTTTTTTTAAACTTGCTTACAAGTTTTCAATAAAATTTTTTATAATATCTTTTTCTTCATCAATTGTTTTATAAGACTTTACCACAAATTTATCAGCGCCTCTCGGAAGTGATGAAGGCATTTTCATATTTTCATCATATAAAACTAAAGTTTTAACATTTAAATTATACATCATGCCAAGTTCAAACCCAACTCCAGTTGAAGGAATTGAAATATCCGCAATGCAGACATCAGCATTATTCATATTATTATAATCTCTTTTAAATACTTTGCTTGGTTCATAATCAATAACTACTTTATCTGCTACAAATTCATTTAATATAGTTCCAAAATTTTTTAAATAATTAATTATTTGTTCATAATTTTCTTGTTTTTCTCTACTACCAGTCATTGAACCACAAAAATATATTTTCATTAATTCCTCCTATTTTTACTAATTAATTCCATATCAATAGATAATTGCTTTATTCTTTCAATAATGCGTCTTGCTTTTACCATATCCATATTATCCTTAGTAATCGATAAATGTTTTTCAAGTTCATTAATATCTAAATTACTTGTAAAAAATGTCGTTAGGTGATTATCCATTCTATATTGAAGTATAGTACCTAATATTTCATCTCTACCCCAATTTGTAACATTTTCAGCCCCTATATCATCAAGTAATAATATTTCAACATTAGAATAATAATTTACTTTACTATCAACAATACTTAAATCTTCTTTTAAATTTCTAAGTAAAGTTGGATAATAAACTATTTCAAATTTAACTTTTTTCTTTTCTTTAAGTTCATTTAATAAAGCTGCTAATAAAAATGTTTTTCCACTTCCAAAACTTCCATGTAAATAAATTCCTTTTTGATAATTACTAATAGAATAATTATCATAAAATTTTTTTAAATATTTAATTAGTTCAACTCTATTTTTATCACTTACATCAATATCTTTCATTCTAGCATTTAATAGTTCATTATTTTCATTTTTTTCATTTAATATTTTTTCATATTCTTTAAGTTTTTTACATTTTGCATAACCAAAAACAATTTTACTTTCTTTTTTATCTGGATAATATACATAACCTTTTATTTTATTTTTACATTCATTTAAATTCTTACAATTTCTACAATTATCTAGTTCCTCTAAAGTATCCAAAAATGATGATAAATTTTTTTTTATTTCATCTTCACTTACATTAAATTTCTTTACTAAAGATATAAATTTTGGATTTAATTTTTCTTTAATATAATTTTCTTCTAAAGAAGAATTTTTATAATTATTTTTTATCTTTTCCATTATTTAAACTCCTTTAATAGTTCTTCAAGTTCTTTTTGTTCTTGATCTGATACATCTGTAGTTTCAATCTTTTTATTAAACCAAGCAGGTTCTGTTATTTTTTTACTTTCAACTGATATTTTTTTATTTAATTTTTTATGTTCTTTTTCAGCAAATTTCATTGCTTCCTCAGCGGTTTTAAGATCTGCTCTTTTCCATTGCCCTGCAATTGTTTCAACATATGCAGTTGTAAGTTTATTATTATTTTTTCTCAAACAATAATCAAGAAGTACATTTACAACAGCAGGTGGTAATTCAAGATCTACAAGTAAACTTTCTACTAACTTTAAATCTTTATTTGTAGGAATAGCACCTTTATTTTTATATTTTAAAAAATCATAAGGACTAATACTTTCAAACATTGATACAATTTGTGCATGTAATGAATTATCGCCACTTGCTTTTTTTAAATATTCAGGTTGAGTACGATAAACTAATGTAGGTAAACTATTTGATGATAAATTATAACTTTTACGAGCATTTAATCTTAAAGCGTTTTTATCAATCATACCAAATTCATTTAAACTACCCCTAATAAGTTCAATCATTTTTAAAGTATCAAAATTATAAACAAAAGATAAATTATCAATTAATTCTTTACTTTTTTTATTTAATGCTTTATCTGACATAACATTTTTAGGAATTGATGTACTAATTTGATCATAATTAATTTTACTATTTAATGTAATATTATTAATATTTCTATCTTTTATATCACTTTTGATATTATAACTTTCTGTTTTATATACTTCATCCATTTTTTTAGTTATATCAGTATATTGTGAATAGTCATATTTTTTCTTTTGATATATTTTTATTAAATTATCATATTCTTCACTACCAATATTATTATATAAAACTATATTCAAAATTGGATGATTGAAAAATTCATTTGGTAATAAAGGTGAATATAATTCATAAATAAAAGTTTTAACATTTTCACATTTAACATATGTTTTTAAAAGTCCAACTGCCTCTAAAGATTGTCTTGCTTGATAAATTACCTCTTTGCTTTCTTTTAAAAGAGTCATTAAATGACGATGAATTAAAATTTCACTATCTTCTTCTTTATAATTTAAATCTTGCCATAAAGTTAAATATAATGAAACAGCTGTGCAACCTATTATTGGCATATAAAAAGATATTAAGTTTTTTTTATCATTTTCACTTAATATAGTTTTATTTATAACTTTATATTTATCTGCAGGTAAAAAAACATCATTCATAAAAACTTCCATATAAATATTATAAATTATTAAATAAAAAAAGACAATCAATTTGATTATCTTTTTAATTGTTCATCAGTATCTAATTTTTTAGTTTTTCCTAGAACTTCAATTTTAACTTTTCCCATTGGAATTTGACATTCACATGAAGAACCAATTTCTTTTCCAAAAATTGCTTGTCCAATTGGAGAATTAATACTAACAACATTTGGAACATAATTATAAACATCAGATTTAACAGTTACTTCTTGTTCTAACGCACTTCCATCTGGATAAGTCATTAAAATTGTAACTACATCACCATCACTTACTAGATTTTCATTGATCATTTCAGGTTCAATTATTTCAGCAGTTAATAATTCTTGATTAATTTGTAAAATTTCATTATTAATAGCACCTTCAAGTTGTGAAATTAAAGCATAATATGGTTCATCATTACCAGCTCCACCAGAAAAAGTAGTACGTTCTTCTCTTAATCTTTCTAATCTTTTTTTAAGTTCATCAATTCTTTCATTTTTTCTTTGAACTTCTTCATAGGTTAATCTCATTTTTTCATCTTCCTTTCAACTATTATAAATATAGCACACATTTTTTATTTTAGCAATAAATTTTAATTTCGTTTATATAATAAAATTTTAATTTTAAAAAAATTTTATTTTCTGGATATTCTTTATATCACTTCAATTATATATGTAAAGATATTTTAAATTTGAAGTTGCACCAACTAAGAATATTTTCCTCCTTTTAAATGAATAAAAATTTTTATCTTAATCTACCTTTCGTTTCATTAGTCAATTGGTAGTTATATAGTCTTTCAAGTTGCTCACCATTTATTTGTATTACTTTTCCACCTTTAGGATTTATTTGCACTCCACCAAATACTATCCAAATTGCATCAAGTGGCATTTTAGGCATATAAGCATTTCCATCTGTAAAGATTATCTTATTTTCTACTCTTCTTGAAAAAGCATTAACTGCTACATCAAAGTTAGTTCCTCCTCCACCAATAAACACCATATTATCTATATCTTCTTCCGTTCTAATTTCGTGGAAACCATAAAATTTTGTATCAAAACATCCAACTTTTAATTTTGAGTGTTTTAAAATATTTTTACATTCTCTTAAAAAATTCTTAAGTAATATTTCGTTAATCGAACCACTTGTATCTAAAACTATTTCAGTTTCAGGCATAGGTTGTTCCTCTAAATTGGCAGATACAACACCATTTTCAATTGTAGCATTTTTATATGACCAATCTACATCATATTTGATTGCCTCTCTTAATACATATCGCCAATCAATTAATGGTTTTGCTCTTCCTATATCAGTAACTGTTCTAATATCTCTATTAGTTGTAGTTCCTGCCTGTGTCGCTTGGTTGGCAATTGCTTCTTTTAATTTCTCTAATTCTCTCTTTTTTTCCTCTAGATTTTTCTTAAAAGTTTTTTTCTCTCCTAATTGCTCAGTTTCTTCCTGTTTCTTTTCTATTTCACTTTTATGCTCTTTTTTATTTTCATTTGTCTGCTTTTCTTTATGCTTTTTTATTGCATCTTCCCACATACTATGTGTATCGTGTCCAACATCTTCTTTAGTTTCTTCATGTTCATCTTGCTCTCCAGATGTTCCACCTGTAGAACTACCTTTTTCTTGTTGTTCATTTTGTTCAGATGAACTTTCACCGCTTTGTCCACCAGTTTGTCCTTTTTGGTTTGGTTGTTCTTCACTAGAACTTACGTCACCACTTTGACCACTTTGTTGTTGTTTTTCTTGGTTTTGACCATTTTGATTTTGTTCATTTTGGTTTTCTCCACTACCACCTTGCGATTGTTGTTGAGCACTTTGTTGTTGAGAATTTTGACCCTGTTGTCCGTTTTGTTGTTGTGGTTGATTTCCTTGTTGTTGTTTTTTCTCTTCTAATAACTTTTCATAGAATTGCTCTGCATCATAATTAATTGCTTCTGCAATATCAACACCGCCATCAATCATTTTTAAACCATCTTTTTTAAGAAAAGCATTTATTACTGCATCAGTCGCAATATTCCAAGTTTGAGGCTCTTTACCCTCACTTCTTAAAATATGATTAAAGGCAATATGACAAACTTCATGAGCAAACACAAAAGTCTGTTGTTCAACGCTTAAACTCTCTAAAAAATCTGGGTTATAATAAATTGTTTTACCATCTGTACCAGCAGTTGTTATTCCTTTGTTTTCTTTATAATCAACACTTGCTACTACACTACCGAAAAAAGGATATTTAACAAGCATTTTTCTTTTTAAAACTGCAATATCATATTTCATACTTTAACCTCATATTTGAGCTACTAATGAGTAAAT
>JBJFGY010000111.1:0-5694 GCA_051893155.1 Bacilli bacterium | reverse complement strand
CTAATCAAAAATATTTAAAAATTTTTCATAAAAAACCTAAACTCAAATAACTTTCCTGTTGCTTTTTTGATTCTTTTATAATATAATTTAAATTGTTATTGGACCTCTAGCTCAGTTGGTTAGAGCATCCGGCTCATAACCGGGCGGTCATAGGTTCGAGTCCTATGAGGTCCACCATTTCAATGCAGGTATGGCGGAATTGGCAGACGCGTTAGACTTAGGATCTAATGAAGCAATTCGTGGGGGTTCAAGTCCCTTTACCTGCACCAACAAAAATATTTACTAACAGAAATGTTAGTTTTTTTTATTTATATATTTTATTTAATTTATGTTAAAATATATTTAATAATTATTTAATAGTTCAATGATTAAATAATTATGTAAGGAGTTCCTATGAGAATATTAATTGTAGAAGATGAATTTAGATTAGCGGAATTAATGGAAAATAGATTAAAAAAAGAAAATTATGAAATAGATATTTCTTTAGATGGTGAAGATGGTTGTTATAAAGCAATGACAAACATTTATGATTTAATTATTCTTGATATAATGTTACCATTAAAAGATGGTTTTTCAATATTAAAAGAATTAAAAATTAATAAAATTGATTCAAAAATAATAATATTAACTGCTAAAAACTCTTTGGAAGATAAGCTTGATGGTTTAAATAATGGTGCTGATGATTATTTAACAAAACCTTTTCATATGGAAGAACTCGTTGCTCGAGTTAATAATAAACTTAGAAATAATAATACATTTAATGAAAATAATTTTTTATCTTATGGAGATATAAAATTAGATTTAAAAAATAAAGTTTTAAAATCAATAAATTCAAATGAAGAAATAGAAGTATTATATAAAGAATTTTTGCTACTTGAATGTTTATTAAAAAATGGTAATCAGATTGTTTCAAAAGAATATTTATATGATAATGTATGGGGAATGGAAAATGACTTAATTTCAAATAATCTTGAAGTGTATATCTCTTTTATTAGAAAAAAATTAAAAGCAATAGGTTCAAATATCAATATAAAGTCAATGAGGGGTTTTGGCTATAAACTGGAGATTGAAAATGAAGAAATTGAAAAATAAAATTTTAATAGTGTTAATTTCAATTTTTACGTTATTTTTATTAATTTTATTAATAATTTTTAATGTAAATATTTATCAAAGAGAATTAAAACAAATTAATGAAAAAATAAATAGATTAGATTTTCATAAACCTATAAATAATTTAAATAATCATCTATTTCTTGATAATGAAATTTACATCGTTCATTTTAATAATGGTAATATTGAAAATATTAATAATTATTCATATAATAATAGTCTTAGTGAAGATGAAATAAAAAATTTAATAAGTAAAAATATTACAAAAATATCTAAAAATAAGGTAGGTAATTTATATTTTAATGATTATGTATTTTCTTTAAATGATAATGAATTAATAATAATTAATTGTAGTAAAACTAATAATTATTTATTAATCTCATTATATAAATCAATTTTTATATTTATTATTTTTGAAATAATAATAATATATTTATCAATTTTATTAACAAGATGGTTAGTTAAACCAGTTATTGAGACATTTGAAAAGCAAAAACAATTTATATATGATGCTTCTCATGAATTAAAAACTCCAATATCAATTATATTGGCTAGTGCTGAAACTTTAGAAAATAATCCTAATGAGACTAAATGGCTTGAAAATATTAAAAGCGAGACTAATCGAATGAATAAACTAATAATTAGTTTATTAGATTTATCAAAATCTGAAAATATAAATGAAAAAGACTTATTTACTAGTGAAAATTTATCTAAATTAATTGAAAATAAATCATTATCTTTTGAAAGTTTGATGTTTGAAAATGATTTAACATTAAAACTAAATATTGAAAAAAATATTATGTTTTATTGTAATCAAGATAAAATAAAAGAATTATTAGGTATTTTAATAGATAATGCTATTAAACATGCTTATAAAAACTCTAAAATAGAAATTAGATTATATAAAGATAAAAATTCTATTTTCTTGAAAATAAAAAATAGAGGTGACGAAATTCCTGAAGAAGAAAGAAAAAAAATATTTGAAAGATTTTATCGTATTGATAAAGCAAGAAATAGAAATGAAAATAGATATGGACTTGGTTTAGCAATTGCTAAAAACATTGTGAATAATCATAATGGCGTTATTTTAGTAGATTGCAAAAATGGTTATACAACATTTATATGTGAGTTTAAAATATAATTACAAAAAAAGACAAATTTTTATCTTCATTTTTAATATTCATTTAATTTTTGTTTTATATACTTTAAATGAATGGAGGAAAAATATGTATATTTTAAAAAATGCTATTACATCAATTACAAGGAATAAAGGAAGAAATCTTTTAATAGGAATAATAATATTAGTTATTGCCTGTGCAGTATCAGTAACTCTTGCAATAAATAATACATCAACAAGTTTAATTAATGCCTATGAAGATAAATATGAAGTGCAGGCTACTATAGGTATTAATAGAGATAATATGATGAAAGATTTTAATCCTGAAGACAGAGAAAATTCTAAGAGTAATATGCAAGATATGTTTTCACTTGCAAGTAGTATAAACCCAGAAGATATTGAAAATTTCGCTGATAGTAAATATGTTAAAAATTATTATTATACACTTAGTGTTGGTGTAAATTCTAATGATTTAGAAAAAGCTGAAATGAGTAGTGGAAGTAATAATATGATGGGTGGTAAAGGACCAAATAATATTGAATTTAAAAATCAAAATACTTCTGATTTTACTTTAAAAGGTTATTCTTCAATAGATGCAATGAATGAGTTTATTAATGGAATGTATAAAATAACATCTGGAGAAGTATTTGATGATTTTGAAAGTAATGAATGTATTATTAACAATGAACTTGCTACATTAAATGAAATTAGTGTAGGTGATACTATTGAAATAATTGATTCAGTAGATAGTTCAAAAAAATATGAACTTATAATAAGTGGTATTTATGAAGAAGAAAATAATGATGATAATGCTATGAGTATGTTTTCTACATCAGTAAACACAATCATAACAAATGCAAATTTTATAAGTACAATGCAAGAACAAAATGAAGATTTATCTTTATCAGTAACTCCTACTTTTCTATTAATAAATAAAGATGTAGTTGAAAGTTTTAATGAAGAATTAATTGAAAAAGGACTTGATGAAAATTTAACTATTCAAACTAATTTAGATGAAGTTCAAAATTCGACGCAAACTATTACAAATGTAAAAAACTTTGCAGTAACATTTTTAATTATTACATTAATTATTGGCACAATTGTATTACTTGTAATTAATATGATTAATATTAGAGAAAGAAAATATGAAATAGGTGTTTTAAGAACAATTGGTATGAAAAAGTCAAAAGTTTGTTTACAATTTATTTTAGAATTAGTAATTGTAGCATTTGTAGCCTTACTAATGGGAGCATCAATTGGAGCAACAATAAGCGTTCCTATCTCAAATAGTTTACTTAAAAATGAGATAACTTCAGCACAAGAAGAAACAAACAATATTAGAGAAAATTTTGGTAAAGGAAATGAAAATAAAAATTTTACAAAAAATGATTTTAATGGAGTAGTTATGGTACAAGAATTTGATAGTATAAATGCAACAGTTGATTTAAAAGTATTAATGGAATTACTTGCTATTGGTCTTTCATTAACATTAATAAGTTCAATAAGTGCTGTTGCAAGTATTCAAAAATTTTCACCACTTACAATTTTAAAGGAGAGAACATAATGAAAAAGAGTATGATATTAAAAGTTGAAAATCTTTCATATAGATATTGTGATGCTGATAAAGATGATTATATTTTAAAAAATTTAAATTTTGAATTTGAAAGTGGTAAAGTTTATGCTATTAAAGGTAAAAGTGGAAGTGGTAAAACAACACTTTTATCACTAATAAGTGGGCTTGAAAATAATTATGAAGGTTCTATTGAATTTTGTGGAAAACAACTTCGAGATATTGATTTAGATGAATATAGAAGTAATGATATTGGCATAGTTTTTCAAAGTTATAATTTACTTCCACATTTAACCGCTATTGAAAATATTATTTTATCAATGAATATTAGTAATGTAAAAATTGATGATAATAATAAAAAAGCTTTAGAATTAATGAAAAGTGTGGGACTTACTGAAGAACAAAAAGATCGTAGAGTATTAAAACTTTCTGGCGGTGAACAACAAAGAGTTGCTATTGCAAGAAGTCTTTCTTATAATCCTAAAATGATTCTTGCTGATGAACCTACAGGTAATCTTGATAAAGATACAGAAAATGAAATACTTAAAATTTTTGATAATTTAGCTAAAAAAGAAAATAAATGCATTATTATTGTTACGCATTCAGAAAATGTATGTAAACAAGCTGATGTTGTTTATGAATTAAAAAAATGTCAAAATTAGCAAATAAATGAAATATGTCAAATACTGTTGATAGACAATAATTTTAATTTACGAAGGATGATTAAAAAATCATCCTTTTATAATAATTAAAAAAAATTTATGATTCTAATTAAATAAAATAATTTTATTGTATTTTAAAATTATTAAATTTCATATATATAAATGGGAGGGAAAAATGAATAATAATGAATACATAAGATTATCTTTAGAATTACATTTATTTTTTGATCGTATTATGAAAGAACATAGTTTATTTTTATCTTCATCATTTACAGAAAAAGATAATGAACTCAAAAAAATAGCGAATAATTTTCAAAAAACTTTTTCTAATATTTTAGAAAGAATAATTACTTTATCTGATGGAAATATTAGTGCAGATTTATTAAACTCTAATGAAATTGTTACAAAATATACAAAAGATGCTGAAAATAAAACTAGAAATTTAACTAAAATAGATATAAATACAAATATTACAGAAAAAGAAGAAAAATTAAGAAGTGGTGAAGTAATTGTAAATGAACAATTAATGAATAATATAAGTTTAATAAATAGACAAACATTACCAGTTATTCAAAAATTAATTGAATTTAAAACAGATATTTTAAATAAAATATTATCTTGTAAAATGTATACAACTAATTATCCATTATTAATTACACATATAAAAAATGAAGCAAAAATGTATTATAATTTATTAACAAGAATAGAAGAAAAAGCACCTTTTACTAATAATTATATATATGAACAAGAAATATTTTGGAATAATATTATGATGGAACATGCTTTATTTATTAGGGGTTTACTAGATCCTAGTGAAAATGAACTAGTTTTAACTGCGGATAGTTATGCAAAAAAATATCAATCTATATTAAAAAATTATATAAAAAATCCAATTGACTTAACAATAGCAAGTTTAAAAGAAACTATTAATTTTAGAGAATTTAAAATTGCTGGAGAAGAAGGCATTTTAAGTTGCAAAATTAAAAGTGTAATTATTCCTTTATTAGCTGATCATGTAGTTAGAGAAGCAAATCATTTTATTAGAATTCTAAAAAATGAAAGTAAGAAAACAAATTATTTATCTTAAAGTTATTTAAAAGAATATATATAACTAATGTCAAAATTAGTAAAAGAAAGTAGCATATGCTATTTTTTTTGTGTTATAATCTCCTAGGAAGGTATAGTCTGAAAACAAAAAGAAAATTTATTTTATAAAAATAGGTAAAAAAGGGCAG
>JBJFGY010000110.1:0-5764 GCA_051893155.1 Bacilli bacterium | reverse complement strand
AAATATTCTAATACTATTTCTTTATCATCTAAATGATATTTTGTATGACCTATTATTTGATAATCTTCATGACCTTTTCCTAAAATAAGTAAAATATCATTTTTATTTAATAAATTTAAGCCTTTATTAATTGCCTCTTTTCTATCAAATATAACTTCATAATTATCTTTTTCTACACCCTGTAAAATATCTTTAATAATTTTATTTTCATCTTCTGTTCGAGGATTATCATTAGTAAAAATAACATAGTCTGCTTTATCAGAAGCAATTTTACCCATAATTGGTCTTTTAAGAGGATCTCGGTCACCACCACAACCAATTATTACAATTATTTTGCCTTTTTTATCTTCTGAAAATGTACTAATTATTTTTTCAACAGCATCTGGAGTATGAGCATAATCAATTATAGCTAATGAATCTTTTATATTTATTATTTCACATCTACCTTTTGGCGGATAAATAAATTTTGAAATATTTATAATATCTTTTAGAGCTACATTATATTCCCTAATTATGGCAAGTGCAGTAATATAATTATAAACATTAAATTTACCTTTTAAATTAGTTTCTACTTCATAATTTTTATTTTTATAATTAAAATATATTTTAGTTCCCGTTAAAAAACTTTTATACTTTAATATTTGATAATCACTTATATTAAAGCCAATAGTTTTATATTTATTATCTAGTTTAAAATATTTACCATACTTATCATCATTATTTATAATAATTTTACCGGCATCCTTTAATTGATTTAATATTAAAATTTTTGAATTTAAATAATTTTGCATTGTTTTATGAAAATCTAAATGATCTTCAGTAAGATTAGTAAAAGCTTCAATAGTAAAATTTAATCCTTCTACTCTTTTAAGTTCTAAAGCATGTGATGAAACCTCCATTACAACTACTTTACATCCTTTTTCTTTTGCATCTAATAACATAGTGTAAATATCTAAAATTTCAGGTGTAGTATTAGAAAGTTCAATTATTTTATCTTCTATATAAAATCCAATTGTACCAATATATGCAGTTTTAATATTTAGTTGATTTAACATTTGATAAACTAAAAAACTTG
Organism: Bacilli bacterium; assembly: GCA_051893155.1. Classification (GTDB taxonomy): domain Bacteria; phylum Bacillota_I; class Bacilli_A; order RF39; family UBA660; genus UBA6448. Next base: position 4,689 of record JBJFGY010000110.1, on the reverse strand, counting down.
TAGTAGTTTTACCATTTGTACCTGTTATTCCAATTAAATCTAATTCATTTACAACATCTTGATAATTATTTACAAGATATTCCTGTAAATATTTTTTTGTATCATTTACATTTATCGTTTCAACATCATAACTACCATGTTCACAAATTATTTTAGTTGCGCCATTTTTTATTGCATCTTTAATATAATCATGACCATCAACTGTTAATCCTTTTATAGCTATAAATGTATCCCCATTTTTTACTTTTCTAGAATCAGTTTTTATATTCAATATATTTTACCTTCTTTCTTGTAAAATATATGAATTATTAAAAAAAAATATATTAATTAAAATATATTTTATACCAAACTAAAAATGTATAAATTGTCCAAATCTTTTTATAATTATCTTTTTTGTTATTTTTATGATCATCAAGTAATTTAATTATTTTATTTTGATGAAAAAACTTTTCAGCATTAGAAGATAAAAACTCTTCTTTAACAATGTTATAGAGTTTATCTGTTTTTAACCATTCTCTTAAAGGAACTGGAAAGCCTAATTTTTTCTTTTTATATGCTTCATTAGGAATGACCATTCTTGCAGATTCTCTAAGAGCTACTTTTGTTGTTGATTTGTTAATTTTAGCATTTTGTGAAAGTCTTCTTGCCACTTCATAAACCTTTTTATCTAAAAAAGGAGTTCGGGCTTCAAGTCCAAACATCATTGTATTTCTATCAACTGCATGTAAATAATCTTTTTCAAGCCAAAAATAAAAATCAATTACTTGTCTTTGAATTAAGGTTGAATAGTCTTTATATTCATTATATATATCTTTTGTTATATCTTTTGTACTAATTTGATTTTTATACTTTACTATTTTTTGTGCTTCCTTATCTCTAAAAACTCTACCCATTCCTATATTATAATTTTCAAGTTTTTGGCCACGTCGATAGATAAAATTTAATCCTTTTGTATCTGGAAATAATGAAGCTATATTTGAAAGAATATATCTAATAAAATATGGAATTTTCATATACAAAGCAAACGTAACTTCTTCTTGATAATAGTTGTATCCCGCGAAAAGTTCATCAGCACCCTCTCCAGAAAGAACAACTTTTACATCTTTTGAGGCAATTTCACTAACAAAATATAATGCAATAGCAGATGGATCCGCAAGTGGTTCATCCATATAATATATTATTTTTTCAAATTCTTTTATATATTCATCCATTGTTATTTTTAATGAAATATTTTTAATATTTAAATTATCTGATAAATTTTTTGCATAAGTTATTTCACTATATTTTTCATCTTCAAATCCAACAGTAAAAGTTTTATTTGGTTTTGCGAGGCTTACAATATAAGATGAGTCTATTCCACTTGATAAAAATGAGCCAACTTCAACATCACTAATTTGATGATGTTTTACTGAATCAATCATTGCATTATTAATATCTTTTGAAGTTTTTTCTATACTTATATTTTTTTCAATAAATTTTAATTTAAAAAATGTATTAATTTTAATAGTACCATTTTTAAAAGTTAAACTAGTGCCTGGTTTTAAAGAATAAACTCCCTTAAAAAACGATTCTTCAGTTGGTACAAAATTAAAGCATAAATACGCAGATAAAATATTTGTATTAAGTTTTTTTTCAAAATCCGGATGATCAAGTAATGCTTTTATTTCCGATGCAAACATAAATGAACCATTAAAATATGCATAGTAAAGTGGCTTTATTCCAAAGCTATCTCGAGCCATAAATAATTCTTTTTTATTAATATCCCAAATTATAAATGCAAACATACCACGAAGTTTTTTAGGTAAATTTTTACCCCACTTTTCATAACCATGCAAAATAACTTCTGTATCAGAATTTGTTTTAAATATATGACCATCATTAATAAGTATTTTTTTTAATTCCTTAAAATTATAGATTTCACCATTAAAAATAATTACTTTTGTTTTATTTTCATTAAATATTGGTTGTTTACCATTTTTTAAATCAATTATTGCAAGTCTTCGATGTGCAAGAGCTATATTTTCATCAATATAATAGCCTTCATCATCTGGTCCACGATGCTTAATTTTTGAAGACATTTTTTTAATTATTTCTTCTTTACTTTCTTTTTGATTAATAAAACCAACTATTCCACACATATTTTCCCATCCAATTTAATTTTCTTCTTTATAGTTACTTTTATATAATTCTACCTCTTCGTCTTTTTTATTCTTATTTATATTAATTTCTGGTAAATCACTTATTGAAGCAAGACCAAAATAATCTAAAAAATCCTTTGTTGTTTTATATAAATTTGGATGGCCAGGTAAATCACTTTTGCCACATACTTTGACTAAATCTTTTGCCATTAATTTTTTTATCATAAAGGAAGATGAAATGCCTCTTAAGTTATCAACATCTGCTCTTGTAATTGGTTCATTATAAGCAATAATTGCTAATGTTTCTAATGCGGCTTGGCTTAGATCATTACTATTTGGATTATCTTTTATTAGTTTTTGATAATAATCAATATGTTCCTTTTTAGTTGTTAATTTAAATGAATTTGATAAATAACTAATTCTAATACCTCTTGTTTCTTTTTCATATTCATTTTGTAATTCTTTTAATAAATTTCTTGCCTCGTTTTCACTAATTTCTAAAACATCACATATTTTATTTAAAGTTATTCCTTCATCTCCTACGACAAACAATAATCCTTCTAAAACTGCTAATTTATTCATTGTTACCCTCAATATATATTTTACTAAAATTTTTTTCTTGCGACAAGGTAATTAAATTATCTTTACTCATCTCTAAAATCGAAAGAAAAGTTAAGACAATATCTTCTTTCGTATTAATTTCAATTAAATCACCAAATTCTATTCTTTTTTCTTTTTCTAGCAAACTATTAATATATTTTATTTTGTCTTTAATACTATATTCTTTTTTAGTAATTCTAGTTGTTTTTGGTTTTTTAAATTCATATCTTTCACTTATTTCAAGCATTGCATTTACAAGCTTAGTTATATCAATACTACCATTTAATTTATTTTCATCATCAGCATATGCTTTAATGTTTTCAGGTAATTTTGTAAAATAGTCTTGTCTATTTTTTTCAAGTTCCCGTAAATCATTTGTAATATTTTGGTATTTTTCAAATTCAATTAATCTATTCCTAAGTTCTTCTTCACTATTTATTTCATAATTTGAATCATCTTCTTCATCATCTAAACCTAATAAATTTTTACTTTTTAAATGAATAAGTTCAGAGGCCATAATAAGATATTCACTTTTATTATCTAAATCATTAGAATCAAGCAAATTAATAAAATCTATGTATTCATCAATTATTTGTTTTAAATCTACTTCGTAAATATTATATTCATGTTTTTTAACCATGTGAAGTAATAAATCAAGTGGTCCTGTAAAATCTTTAATGTTAAAATTCATAAATACTCCTATTTACAATCAAAATCCATTGCTTTCATTTCATAATTTATTTTAATAGGACTAACATCTTTTTTATAATAATAAATATTATCTATATTTTTTGTAAATTGATTATAATCAATAGAAAAACTATATGCAAATTCATTTTCATTACTTGATATTGAAGTACTTATTCCATTTTCTATATTATATGAAACAACATATGAATAATATTTATTATACATACTTTCATAATCACTATTAATCTTACTATATTTTATATGATCCTCAAGACGATATAATTTATCATTTTGAAAATAGTATATGAGTGTCTCTATTTCATTATTACATGTTAAAGATGATTTATTTTCACTATCAACAGTTAGCATAATTAAATCATAATCTTCTTCATTTATTTGAACTATTAAATATTTAGATGGTATAATATCTAATTTATATGAAATGCTTTTACTTGATTTACTATTTACATTTTCATTAATTTTAATAATTTTTTGTAAATAACTATTTTCATCATATAATTTCATAAAATAACCTTTTTCAGTTAAATTAATATCTGTATCACCGTTATTATTAATAATAAATGATATATTACCTGCATCAAATTTTATATTTGTAAATGTTGTATCATTAATTTCTATTTGATTTTCATTGTTAATATCATATAAAACTTCATTTATGGTATTTTCAGAGGTTGTATTATTTTCTATATTATCATCTGTAGGAATAGTATTATTTATTGTATTATTATTAAAGGCTTTATTATATAAATATTCTTTATAAGCTTTTTGGATATCTGGTAAAAAATATATTATTAGAATAAATAAGACAAACAAAATAACACTTCCAATCCAACCATGTTTTTTTTTATCAGTTCTTCCAATTGTAACTGATTGTAATGGATTTGATGCAATGTCTATTTTCTTTTTCTTTGCCATATATCATCCTACTTTCAAAAAATATTATACTATAATTTAGTGTATAAAACAAGAAAACTATTGCCTTTTAAAAAATATTTTGCTACAATATAATTGCTTTTTGGCGATGTAGCTCAGCTGGCTAGAGCATCCGGTTCATACCCGGCAGGTCGAGAGTTCGAATCTCCCCGTCGCTACCAATGAATTTTAACTCAAGGTTTTACATCTTGAGTTTTATTATGAAATTTGAGTTTAGGTAAAAATAAAACTTGACATGAAAAAAGATGAAAATGTTGATAACTTTTTCATCTTTTTGTTTTAAAAATAAGGAAACTTTCCAATTTGT
>JBJFGY010000109.1:0-5779 GCA_051893155.1 Bacilli bacterium | reverse complement strand
TAAAAAATTATTGATTCTAATATTTCAATTACTTCTTTAAGTTTGTTTTTTTCATACTAAATAGATGTACTACCAATGTGATAAATTTCAATAATTCTATCACCTAATACTTCTTTTAATAATTTTTCTTCCTTTTCATATTCTTTTTTTCCAATTTGAATTATATTTGGCTAAATCAACAATACCTCTTTTTAATGCCATATTTTTCCCTCCATTTATGCAATTTCAAATTTTTTCTCAGTTTTATTTATTTTCTTATTACATCGCATACCAGCATTTATTATATCAAAAGGATAAATAAGTACATATAAGTGTTGTCGCTTTTTCAGTTCTCACGTTCATAGCACGTGATTTTATTTATTAATGCAGAATACTGCATAAAGTGGTATTGATTTTATATTATTTTCAAATCCGAAGTTTTTAGAGGATATCCTTATACTATATTTAGGATTATATTTTTTTATATATTCGTTTAAACTTTTACTATTTGTTCTTCTACCACTTTTAACTTCTACTGGAATAATATCTCCATCTATTTTAATTAAAAAATCTATTTCATATTTATCAAAATTATAATAAAATAATTCTTTAGATTTAGGATATAAGGAACATGCTACATAATTTTCTGTAAGTACTCCTTTAAACATTTCATTCTTATCTAAAATAATTTCACTATAATCTAAATTAGATAATGATCTAAGTAAACCTACATCACTTAAATATAATTTAAATTTATCAGAATTAACAAAAGCTTTTAATGGAGATTCATTTTTTTCAGTTAAATCACATTTCAATATCATATTACTAGCAAGTAACCAATCTAAACTACTTTCATATCTAACTTTTCTTGCATCTTTATCCACTATACTATATTTAAAAGTATTATTGACTCTTGCAAGTTCTTTAGGAATAGAGTTATATATCTGACTATTTTTAATTCCCTCACTATTTTCAGTATATTTATTCATATCTGCTAAATATGATGTAATTATTTGTTCTTGTAAAGTAAAATCAACATGGGATATATTACATTCATTTGCTATAAAATTATTAATCATAGCAGGCATGCCACCCAATACTAAATACTTTTTATATAAATCTAATGATTTTTCATGTATTGGATTCATTAATGGTTTATTAGATTCATAATGATTTTTTATTTCATTAATTAATTTTTCTTCGCCTAAAGCCATTAAATATTCTTCAAAATCCATAGGGTATAAATACTTAATTGTTACTTTACCTACTGGGAATGATGATTTAAATCTATTAATTTTAACACCTAAAAGTGAACCTGCACAAACTATTTTATAATCTCTATCACTCTCACAAAAATATTTTAGAGAAGTAATGGCTCTTTCACTTACTTGTATTTCATCTAAAAATATAATTGTATCATCAGGATTAATAACTATATTTTTTATAATTTCAAATTTTTCTATTATAGTAGCAGGATCAATAGTTTCTTCAAATATTTCAGCTATATTTTCTTCTTTATCTAAGTTAATATAAATGTAATTATTATAATTATTTTTACAAAATTCTTCTAAAATATAAGTTTTTCCTGTTTGTCTTGCACCAACTAACATGAGTGGTAATTTGTAATCATTCTTCCACTTTTCTAATTCTTTTTCTATTTTTCTATACATAGAAATTCACCTCTACATATATTTTAGCACTTTTCGTACAAAAATAACATATTTTTATTGATATTTTCGTACATTTTGTACGAATTTTACATTTTTTGCTTTTTTCTTAATCTATAAATGATAATGCACAATTGCACATTTCATTTTATCCACTATATCTTTTTTTATATCATTTCCAAATACTATATCTACATTATCAAAAAAACTTTTAAATATGATATTACCTTTAAACATAAGTAAAGTTGTACCAATAATTTTGGGTAATTCTTTTGGATTCAAAATTTTATCAAAGTCTGCCCTAATACCTTTTACCATATATAGTTTTCCATCCTCTGATAATATTTTTGTATATTCTTTATCAAAACCTACAACAACAAAATAGTTACTGGTAATAGCATTTTTAAATTCCTTTATTTCTAAAAGTTCTTCTTCAGTAAATTTATAATCATTATCTTTTATAAAATCATCAATTATTTCTTTATGCTCCCATAAGTATTTATCAATATCATTTAACTTATAAACATCTAATCCTTCTTGCTTATATATTTTTTTTATTTCTGGATGTATTTTATATTTTTTATTTACATAATCTAACAAAGCAAAATAAAGTTTATAATAATGATCAGCAGCTTTTTTACATAAATGTGCATTATTTTGAGGAATATATGAGAACTTTTTATTTAAATCTAATTCTTCATAAAATTGATTATTATACTCTTTTGGAGTAAAACCATTCATAGCTGCACAAGGACATTCATCAAGTGCTACATTTACAATTTCAAGTAATTTATTATCCATAAATGTACGAAGTAACATTCTATTATTTAATACTCTTGCTTCATCAATAATTTGAAATAAAAACTCTCTATCAACTCTTTTGTTTATTTCATCATACATTTTTTTAACTTTTGCTTTTCTAATAGGAAATCCATAATAAAAAATGTCAAAATCATCTCTTAAATCCAAAGGTATTGAACCTGCTATTCCATAAATTTTTCTTGCTTCATTTAAATCATCTAATATATCATAATAATCTCTGTAACTAACAATTTCTTCTTCTTGTTTAGAAAAATCAAAAAATTCATAACTAAATTCACAATAAAAATGAAATAACGGAGACCCCATAATACTATTAATTCCTTCTTCATCAATATTGTACATGATTTTAATCATAGAAATTAATGCTTTGGTTAACATATTAGCATTTATTCTGACTTTACTTATCATAAAAATAATAATATCTTCAATGCCTTTTTTATTATTTTGTTCATAAATTTTTAAAGCATCTTGTACATTTTGTTTTTGTTCTTCAAATACATCAAATGTAACTCTACTAAAAATACATTTTTCATTTAATATTTTTATTTCCCATTCATATTTTTTTATATCATCTAAGCTTAATTTATTTTTACTTATATACTTTAAGAAATCAAGTTCTTTCCTTGTACAAATATGATATAAATAATTTTCTTGATTATATTCTTTTATGATTTCTTCAAGCATTTTATTTCTTGTAATGTTATCATAATCTTTTGATTTATATACAATTTTAAGGTATGTTTCATATAACATTTCCTTTGGTAATTTCAAATATTCATCTTTTAATTTCATTTTTTTTACTCCTTAATTCATTAATTTTATTTAAACTTATAGGTTTATAGTTAGTAACATCAACACTTAAATTAATATGTTTATTCTCACTATAATTTTTAGGATAATCTTCACTAATTCTCTTATTATGAATATGTCCATGTAAATTGATATACCCATTTATTATTTTATCATCTGAAAGTGGTACATGAGATAACATTAATTTATATTCATCTAAAATAATTGGTGCATGAGTCAAAACTTTGAATCCTATATTTTCATAAAATTTAACAGGTTTTCTATCATGATTACCACGAATTAGTATTATATTACCATTTAGTTTATTAAAAATATTTTTTATTTCTTCATCATTAGATAAGCAAAAATCTCCTAAATGATATACTATATCATCTTTAGTGATAATACTATTCCAATTACTTATTATTGTTTCATTCATTTCATTTACATCTTTAAAAGTTCTATTGCAATATTTAATAATATTATTATGATAAAAATGTGTATCAGAAATAAAATATATCATTTATATCACACTCCTAATTATTTATCTAATAACCAGTCTATTATTCCTTTTTAAAATATTTTTTTATTCTTCCGTAATTAATTTAAAATTTTCTTTTCCAACACCACATATAGGACATACAAAATCATCAGGTAATTCACTACCCTCATAAATATATCCACAAATAGAACATCGCCATTTTTTTGTTTTACTATCTTTATCAGACTGAATTATATTTTTTTCTTCATAGGTAGGGGCATTTTTAGGTGAGCTTCCTTTTAAATATTCATGATAATACTTATATGTCATAGCATTTTCATTACTATAATCACCAGTTTCAAAAACTTCACCCAAAAATATTGTGTGAGTTGATGTTTCTATAGTATCAATTACTTTGCATACCATATAACCGCAAGTATCTTCTAAAACTGGTATTTCTGAAATTTCTTTAAAATTGATATCATCAAACTTATCAGTGTCTTTACTTGATTTAAAACCAAATGTTCCTATGATTCTTGGATCTTCTTTTTCTTTTAATATTGAAACACCAAATTTATTAGTTTCTTTTATTATTTTATTAGTGTAATTATCATGATTAATACTAACTGCTATTACTGAAGGGTTTGAAGTAACTTGCATAATGCTATTGGCAATACAACCAATATTTCTGCCTTTATCTTTACTAGTTACAACATAAACTCCGTAAGATAGATTTCTTAATACCTTCTTATCCATAATTAGCTCCTTGCTGCTCCATCAACTGATAAAACAACCCCTGTTATATAATTTGCCATATCACTTGCTAAAAATAGAAATGCATTAGCGACATCTTCAGGTGTTCCAATTCTACCTAAAGGTATTCCTTTAATAATTGGTTCAATCACACTATCAGGTACGTTTTTCATCATATCTGTTAATATAACTCCAGGAGCAACAGCATTAACCCTAATATTGTCCTTACCTAATTCTCTAGCTAATGATTTGGTAAGACCATTAACAGCAAATTTACTTGCTGGGTATCCACAGCCAGATGGTTGGCCATAAATACTAACCATTGAAGAAGTATTAAGAATTACTCCTCCTTTATTTTTTTTCATATAATCAATAACAGCACGTGAGCAATTAAATACTGCATTTACATTTAAATCCATAATTTTTTTAAAGTCTTCTTCTTTGTATTCATAGATTTTATCCATTGCACTCATACCTGCATTATTAACTAGAATATCAATTTTTCCATATTTTTCTACAACATAACTAAATGTTTTTTCAACTGAAGATAAATCACATAAATTTGGACAATCTCCATCAACATCATAATTATCATTTATATTCTTAAGTTGGTTAATTGCCTTATCAACGCTTTCTTTTTTGGAACCTAGTAAAAATACTTTAGCTCCATTATTTAAAAATTTTTCTACTATAGCAAAGCCAATACCACGAGTACCTCCTGTTACTACAGCAACTTTTCCTTCTAACATATTATTCCTCCTATAATAAAAATTAACTATACTATTTTTTATTTATTCAACTTCTTTTGTCCATAAAGAATGTTTATTACAATATGAGTATATTGTTGCTCCTTTTATATATTTAAAAGTTGCAATTGGCTCATCACCTGGAGCAAAATAAACTATTTGTTCATTTTTATCGTATACATAACTAATCCACTCGATATAATGATCTTCATCCATAACATGATTAACTCTTACCTTAATATTTTCACCATCAATTTTATATTCTGGTACATGCTTTTCAAATGAAGCATCTACACCATTAGGTTTTATAGTCTCTAATGGTTCACCACAACATGTAATTTTACAGTTATCACAATTACAATCTTCTAATACTTTAACAAGTGCACCACATTTATTACATCTTTTTAACATATCTTTCCTCCTTATAAATATATTATACAATAGTTTAAATAAACAAAAAAGTTAAAAAATTAAAATTAATATAATTAAGTTAATTTTCATTTGAAATTCCGTTTTATTAAGAAAAACTGCAATAAGTCTGA
>JBJFGY010000108.1:0-5897 GCA_051893155.1 Bacilli bacterium | reverse complement strand
TAATAAAACCTCTTATTATTACTACTATTTAATAATAACATAGTTTTATTTTTTTACTATATTATTATTTTGAAATATATTCCCAATCTCTAATTTCTTTCATATCAATACCATATTTTTTAATATAAATTGAATGTTTTTTAAGCATATCCTCACAATACGAAATTACTTCATTTTTGCCTTTAATATTTAAATATTTTAATGCATTTATTACTAAATGGAATCTATCTATTTTATTTAATACTCTCATATCAAATGGGGTTGTAATAGTACCTTCTTCATCATAACCAAAGACATGAATATTTTTATTATTTCTATTATAAACAAGTTGATGAATAAGGGAAGGATAACCATGAAAAGCAAAAATAATTGGTTTATCTTTCGTAAATAGATTATCATATTCTTTATCAGTTAAACCATGAGGATGTTTATTATTTGACTCTAAACACATTAAATCAATTACATTTACTACTCTTATTTTAAGTTTAGGAAGTTTTTCTCTTAAAATATCATAAGCTGCAATTACTTCAACTGTAGGTGTATCTCCACAGCAAGCTAAAATTAAATCAACTTTATCATCATCATTTGAACAAAAGTCTAATCTTCCTACTCCTTTTGTGCAAAGTTTTATTGCTTCATCCATTGAAAGCCATTGAAATGAAGGATGCTTACTAGCGACAATAACATTAATATAATTTTTAGTTTTAAGGCAGTGGTCAGTACATGAAAGTAATGTATTTGCATCAATTGGTAAATATATTCTTACTATATCGCTTTTTTTAGTAACTATATGATTTAAAAATCCTGGATCTTGATGAGTATATCCATTATGATCTTGTTGCCATATATGAGATGTTAATATATAATTTAATGATGGAATATCTTTTCGCCATGAAATTTGATTACACATTTTAAGCCATTTGGCATGTTGGCTCGCCATAGAATCTACTATACGAATAAAAGCTTCATAACTATCAAATATACCATGTCTTCCTGTTAAAATGTATCCTTCAAGTAATCCTTCACAAACATGTTCTGATAAAAATGAATCAATTACTCTTCCATCTATTGATAAGTATTCATCACTATCGTAAATAGTTCCATTAAATTGTCTATTTGTACTATCAAAAACATGATTTAATCGATTAGATAGATTTTCATCTGGACTAAATAGTCTAAAATTATTAGGATTTAATTTAATTACATCATTTAAATATAATCCTAAGTTCATCATATCTTGACATTTACCATTACCATGACTAAAATTAACCTTATAATCTCTAAAATCTGGTAAAATAAGATCCTTTGAATTAAATCCTCCATTTGCATAAGGACTTTGACCCATTTTTTTATTATCTGGAGGAAGTATACTTTTTATTTCTTTTTTAAGAGTACCATTTTTGTCAAATAATTCTTCAGGATGATAACTTAATAGCCAATCAGAAAGTATTTTTAAACTATTTGGATCATTTTCACTAACATTTACTGGTACTTGATGTGCTCTAAAAGTACCTTCAACTTTTTTACCATCAACTTCTTTTGGTCCAGTCCAACCTTTTGGTGTTTTTAAAATAATAAATGGATAATAAAATCTATTTATTTTATTATTTTTAGCATTTTCTTTAATATACTTAAATCTTTTCATTGCATAATCTAAAGCATTATGCATTTTTTCATGTAATTTATTTCGATTATTACTTGATACAATTATTGGTTCATAACCATAACCATATATTAAATTTATAAGTTCTTCATCAGTAATTCTAGCAAATATGGAAGGATTAGCAATTTTATAACCATTTAAATTTAGTATTGGTAAAACAAAACCATCTTTTAATGGATTAATAAATTTATTTAAATGTAAACTTGTTGCAAGTGGTCCTGTTTCCATTTCTCCATCTCCAATAACACATGATGCAATTAGATTTGGATTATCAAGCACAGCACCATAAGCATGAGCTATGCAGTATCCTAGTTCTCCACCTTCATTAATTGAACCTGGTGTTTCAGGAGCTGCATGAGATGGTATTCCACCTGGGAAACTAAACTGCTTAAAAAGTTTTTTTAATCCTTCTTCATCTTCTGTAATATTTGGATAAAATTTAGTGTATGACCCTTCAAGATAAACATTTGCTACAACGGCATTACCACCATGACCTGGACCACACACATATATCATATCTTGATTATATTTTTTTATAATATAATTTAAATGAGTATAAATAAAATTTTGTGACGGAACTGTTCCCCAATGACCCACTAACTTCTTTTTGACATCTGAAAAAGTTAAGGGTCTTTTTAAAAGAGGATTATCAAGAAGATATAACTGACATGCTGAAACATAATTTGCCGCCCTAAAATATTTATCTAAAATTTCTATTTCACTTTTTTTTAGCATCATAAATCATCCCTTTATTATTTTAATTATATAAAAAATATTAAAATCATTCAATCGAAAAATTAATTTTTATAATTTTCCATTATATATTTAGCCATTTTAAGGCCTTCAATAGCACTTGTTGTAATACCTCCTGCATATCCTGAACCTTCACCAATTACAAATAAGCCACGTATATTAGACTCCATATTGTCATCTCTTAAAAATTTAACTGGACAGCTTGTTCTACTTTCTACTGCTGCAAGAACTATATTATCACCATTAAAACCTTTAATCTTATTATTAAAATAATCAATTGCTTCTTTTAAATCATCACAAATATATTTTGGAAAAATATTATTAAGATTAGCATAATTATATTTACCTTTAATTTTTAATTCATTTAAACTTGTTTTTGTTACTTCATTATTTTTAAAATCTTTATATGTTTGAACTGGAATAAAACCTTTACCAGTCTTATATGCTTTTCTTTCTAAGTCTTCTTGAAATTTAATTCCATCAAGAGGAAGGCATCCATAATCATTTTCATTAACCGAAACAATTATTGCACTATTTGCTACACCACTATTACGTAAAGAATAACTCATACCATTAATATTAAGATATCCTTCTTCAGATGAGGAATTTACTACATAACCACCAGGGCACATACAAAATGAATAAACACCCTTTTTATTTTTGGAGGTATAAGTTAATTTATATTCTGCGGGAGGTAAATATTTTGAAAAACTACCATATTGATTATTATCTATTAATTTCTGATCATGCATTATTCTTACTCCAACTGCAAAAGGTTTGGAAGTCATTTTAATATTATTATCATAAAGCATTTTAAAAGTATCTTTAGCACTATGGCCTACGGCTAAAATAAGAAAATCCGCATTATAAATATCTTTATTATTTATTTCAAATTTAGTAAGTTTATTATTTTCAAAATAAATATTTGTTAATACAGAATTATAATAAATATTACCCCCATTTTCTTTAATTTTATTACGCATATTTTTAACTATATCAAATAATGCATCAGTTCCTAAATGAGGTTTATTTATATAAAGTATTTCTTTATTTGCACCATTTTCTACGAATATACTTAATACTTTATTAATATAATCATCATTACCTTTAATATTAGTGTTAAGTTTTCCATCAGAAAAAGTACCTGCTCCTCCTTCTCCGAAAACTACATTTGAATTAACATTTAATTTATTGTTATTCCAAAAATTTTCTACATCTATTTTTCTTTCTTCTACACATTTTCCTCTTTCAAAAATATTTACTTTATAGCCTAATTTAGCTAACATATAACCACAGAAAAGTCCTGCAGGTCCTAAACCAATAATATTAATACTACCATTTAATTTATTTTTACCTGTAATAACAAATTCATTATTTAGATCACCATATTTTAAAATATTATCATTATATTTAATATTTTTTTCATTTACATCAATAACTAAATCATAAACATATAATATATTTTCTTTATTTCTTGCATCTATTGATTTATGTAATATTTTTACTATTTCAAAATTATTTGTTTTAACCTTTTTACTTATTTCATTTTTTAAATATTTTTCATTATCATTTAAAATAGGAATTTTAATTTGTCTTACTCTTATCATTAATATCCTTTCCACATATAATACCACTTATCCAACAAAGTGCTAAATTGTAACCACCACAATCACCATATATATCAATTATTTCCCCAGTAAAATATAAATTATTTACTAATTTTGATTCCATAGTACTAAGATTTATTTCGTTTATTTTTATTCCCCCAGTGCAAGTTTGGGCATTATCAAAACCATTAGTATCATAAATATCAACTTCAAAATGAGTAAGACTTTCTTTTAAAATATTTTTTTCTTTATCATTTAACTCAAAATATTTTTTATTTATATCAATATTATTTTTCTTAAAAATATAATAAAGTATTTTATAATTAATTATACTTTCTAAAGCATTAATAACATTTAATTCTTTTAATTTAGTCATTCTATTAAAGATAAATTCATCAAAATTTTCTATAAAAGACATAAAATTAATATATATTTTTTCATCTTTTTTATTATATAAACCTTTTGAAATATAACCAGAAAGTTGCATTAAACATATTCCACTTAAACCATAATCAGTAAATTGAAGTTCACCTGTTTCTTCTTTTACAAATTTATTATTTTCATATAGAGAAATATTTGCATTTATTCTTATACCAGAAAATTCTTTAGGAACATTACCTTTTACCTGAACTAATGCTGGTAAAATAGGCTCTACTGTATGACCAAATTTTTCAATAATAGGTAATAAAATACCATCACTTCCTGTCTTACTATAAGATTTTAAGCCTGTACTTATAACTAATTTATCACAGCAATATTTATTATTTAGCACAAATTTATTATTTAATTTATTTATACTAGTTACATTTTCATTATAAATTATGTCAATACCTAAATTATTACATTTTGTAAGAAGTAAATTTAATACACAGGAAGATAAATTAGAATATGGATAATAATAACCATTTACTACTTTAGGATAAATACCTATTTTATCAAGACTATCTAAAGCCATATTTTTATTATTGTCATTAATAATTAAGTTTATTAAATCTTCATTACTTGAATGATAAAAACTACTATTTAAATTGTCATTAAAATAATTACATTTGCCATTACCAGTAAGTAAAAGTTTTTTCCCAGCTTTGTTATTTTTTTCTAATATAGTAACTTTATTATATTTATTTTTAGCATTAATTGCACACATAAGTCCAGATGGTCCTGCACCAATTATAATAATATCCATATTTTTTCACCTATAAAAATTATATCAAAGATAAAAAAGAAAAAAAATCATCTTTTTAAAGATAATTTTCTTACATATGATTTTTCTAGTGTTTTTTCATCATTTTCTTTTAAATATCTTTCATAATTGCCCATATATTGATATTCATTTTCTCTTGTTAATTTATGAATATTATATAATATATTATTAATTTCATCTTCAATTTGATGTATTTGTTCAGTCAATAAATCAACTTGTTCAATGTTTTTTTTATCAGTTTCTAATAAACAATTTAAAATTATATTAGTTAAAATCCAAAGGCTTATTAAAAGCAATAATATAGGAATGTTATAAAAATTTATAATTAAATTTAAAATAAGTATTATAGAAAATAAAATTTGTAACAAATCTTTTATTAATAAAAATTTATTTTTTTTCTCTATTTTTAAATATAAATTATTTTTTTCGCTTATTTTTCTTTCAAGGTTATTATAAAGATTTAATAATCTTTCAGGGTCATTAACAGATTTAATTACATTAATTTGTCCATCTTCATTTGTTACAGCATATAAATTATTATTTAAATTAAGATATTCAACATTCATAGTTTCCTCTTTTCATAGAAAATATGATACAACAATAATTTTATTATTTCAATAAAAATCCACGTCTAAAGGCGTGGTTTTTCTAATAGGTCTATAAGACCTTT
>JBJFGY010000107.1:0-6109 GCA_051893155.1 Bacilli bacterium | reverse complement strand
AACCATTTTATAATGGCTTGAGAGTTTTTTGAATTTAAAAAGTGTTTAAGTTCCGCCTTATCCTCAAAGTAATAGTGCTATTATATCATAAGTATTTTCATGTTTATGAAACTAAGTTCCCATTATTAAAAAATCGGGAACTTTCAATTTTATTTTTAGAATAATTAAAAGGGAGTTTACATATACCTTTTATTTGTGTTATAATTTTTTATATGATAAAGGGTGTGAAAACAAAATGAAAAATTTAAATTCAGAAATGAAGTCATTATTAGATAAACTATATAATCTTAGAGGAGAAGATAGTGCTCTTTTAGTTTCTATGGAAAAAGAAAGACAAGAAGCTATAAAAACAAAAGAAAGAACATTTAAGCAAACAGCTGAACTTCAAGAAAAATTATCAAAACTTGAAAGTGAAGGTCAAATCCTTGCCAAAGAAGGTGAAAATTTTAAAAATGCCCTTCAAATGATTCAAAAAAATGAATTTGTAAATGTACTAAAGGAATTAAATATATCTTTTGATCCTAATGAATTAAAAAAGGAACTTGATGAAAAATTACCTAAAACATTAAATGAATTTGCAAGTGAAAAAGAAGCAGCAGAAAAAGAACTAGTGACTGCTAAAGATGAAATGAATAAAGCAACAACTAAAATTGAAGAATTAGGTATTAGAAAAGATGAAGCTATAAAAAATCAAGAAATGCTTAATAGATATTTTTCTTTAGCACTAGAGGGAAATATTAGTATTACAAGAGATGAACTTACTACACTTCTTGCTAAATTTAATTTTAATGAAGAAGAACAAAGAGAAGCAGCAAAGCTTATAATGTTCCCGGAAGATGGATTATATGAGTATGAAGATGAACTAAAAAATAAACATACTGGTAAAAGTATAAGCGATGTATTTAAAGATGCAAGAGAAAATTTAGATTCAATTGTTGTCGAAAATCCAGTTATAGAACCAGAAAAAACTGAAGATTTTAATTTTGATTTTATGAAAGATATAACACCTTTTGCTCAAAAAAGTGATTCTCAAAAACTTGAAGTTAAAATAGAGGATAAAGAAGATGATAAAAATGAATCAAAAAAAGAAATTACGAAAGATGAACTTATTAAAGTATTAACTTCTTTAGGTTATGATTATTTAAATTTTACAAGTAATGATTTTGAAAAAATTCTTGAAAACTACGATGAAGAAATAGTTAAAAGCAATACTGAATTTATAAAGTCATTAAATATTTCACTTGATTTCTTCTCAGATAATATTGAATTATTATATGATAAAGAAATGAAAGAAAAAATTAAAAAATTAACAAGTGTTGGTAAATTACCACAAGATATATATTTAAATCCAAATATCTTAATTAAATATGATTTAGATGGTTTAAATAATGCAATTAATTTACTTAGTCAAAGTGGTTTAGAACCTAAAAATGTACCATTAATAGCTTATTAGGAGGTATTCAATGAATAGTAATATTACAGCTAAAATAAAGGCTTTATCACTTAATGAAGATGCATATAAAACAGTTTTTAAGTTTTATGCAAGTCTTACAGACAATGTAATATCTTTAGAAGAAATAGTGGCAAAAGCAAATTATTTAAATAGTAAAGGTATAAACATAACAAAATCTTCTCAAATTAAAGTATTAGCAAATTCATTAGATTTTATAAAAAGCCAAGTTGAGCAAATAGAAAAAATGGGTTTTTTAGATGCATTTGTTGAAAATCCTCTTAGAATTAATTCAAAAGAATGTATTAAAAGAATAGAGTATTTACTTTCAATTAAAGAAAGTGTAAAAGATGAAAATGGAAAATATAATAAAATTATTTTTAATAAAAAAGAATTTGATCGTAAATATGGAGTTAGTTATTTAGAAAAAAGAACTGATACTCAAAAAATTGAAGCAAAAACTGATAATCAAATAGAAGTTAAAGAAGAAGTAAAACAGGTGGAATCTGCAGTTTCTACAGAAGAAAAAGAAATAGTAAACGATGAACAAGTTGTTGAAACCAATCCATATATACTTGCCCTTTCGAAAGATCAAACAATAAGGCTTACTGATGAGATGCTTGCAAGATATGAAGATATTAGTTTACACCTAAAACATGTATTAGAATCTCTTAATTATGGTAGTGAAATAGATGAAACTAAATCTGATAATTTAATAAAACTTTTAACAAGTGGAATTAATGATGAAAGAGAAATAATTTATTACTCATTAACATATAATAAAAGATTAACAGATGAAGAAAAAGTAAGAATATATAAGGCTATTGATAAAGAACTTCAATTAGTTAATGATGAAATAAATATATTAAATTTTAATATGGGGAGTGCAAAATGAAATTTTTAGAAAAAATAGGATTTAGTAAAGATGATATATCTTTTTTAGAAGAAAATACTCCAGAAAAATTATTAGATTTAATTAAAGAACAAAAAAAATTAGTAACAGAAAATATTACTTATTTAAAAGATTTAGGTGTTACTAATTATCAAGATATTTTTTTAAAATTTTATGATATTTTTTTAATGGATAATAGTAATTTTATAGCAATTTTCTCTAAATATGAAAAAGAAGATTTAATTGCTAAATTAAAGAAAAATATAAACATAGTAGAATATTTATAAGATACTATGTTTTTTATTTGCTTTTCAATCGATACAAATTAAATGATGGTTTATTTAAAAACCTTAAGTTAGTTTTTTCAGTACCAATTCCATAGCTTACGTACATTTGACTATTATTTTCATTATAATAATTATCAGTATAAATTGTTGCACCATCTTTTTTTATTAGTGCTCCCCAAAAAGGTATTCTAATTTGTCCACCTAAAGAATGACCAGCAAAGATAACATCAATGTCATAATTTTTTAATGTTTGAAAATCATCTGGTTTATGTAAAAGTCCAATTACAAAACTTGGATAAATTTCTTCTTCGTTTTCTAATAAAGAAATATTAAAATTATTAACATCCATTATTTTTATAGGATTTTGATCTTTATTATAAACATAAATATAATTATTATTTAAAACTGTAAAACCATTATTTGTAAGAGTTTCTTTTACTATTTCATTATCATTGTCACCTAAAATAGCATATTTATAATCAGCATTAATTTTATTAAAAAGTTCACCAAAATTATTTAAATCTTCGTTATTTATATTTTTAATGACATCCCCAGTAAAAATTACCATATTAACATTTTCATCATTTATTTTGTTTATAATATTTAAAGTATTTTCATAATCAAGTTCATTTTGATATAAAATATCAGAAAAGTGAGCTATTTTAAAGCCATCAAAACCACTTGTAACTTTACTTGATTTAATTTCATATTCATTAATTTTAAATCCTTTAACATTAATATATTTTGCGTATAAAAATATTAAACTAAAAAGCAAAATAATTACACATAAAAATCTTTTCATATACTACCTACCAATATTAATAATAAAATACTTCCAAAATTATTAAAAAAATGATAGGAAATTGAAGTGAAAATATTATTTGTATCATAAAATATATAACTTAAAGCAAATCCCATAATTGAGTAGGGAATAATATGTAATAGTTCAATTAAAGATTTTGCTACTAGTAAATGCATTGATCCAAAAAATAATCCTGTTACTATTGAAAAAATAATTTTATTTTTAAATAAGTTCTTAAAATTTAGTCTAAATAATATTTCTTCATAAAATGGAGCTAAAATACACATATCAATAACTGAATATAATAAATTATATTTTATAAGACCTCTATTTAATGATTCGTTTGTAGCTATATCGCCAGTAAATTGAATTATAATTGTATTAGTTATATACATTAAAAATAAACAAATAATAAATATTTTAAAACTTTTAGAAAGATATTTTTTATAATTTTTTTTAAAATCTTTAAAGTTACATATTAAATCATTTCTGTAAATTAAAAATAAATATAAACATGATAATAAATAAATAATTATTGAAAATAAATTCTTATGCTTATTTAAAAAAGGATTAAATAAAATAGTTAATATTTGCATTAACAAAAAAAATGATATAAATATTACTATATCCTTAATAATATTAAAAAACATATTTTTATTTTTTAAATTTATATTCATAATAAAAATATATCATAATTAATCATTTGTTTCAATTTTTATTGAAAAAAAATTGTCAATATGTTACTATTTTAATAGTAGGGATGGTGTTAATGAAAAAAGGTAAATACTATTTATTTTTATTTATGATATTATTTATAATTCGAAATGTTTTTGCTGAATGTACATATGAAGATCAAGCAAAACTTAATAGTGAAGCAGCAACTATTAAGGCAATATATGAGGAACAAACAGGTAGTTTGGATTTGTCAAATTATATATGTGCTGATGGCCAGGAAGAATGCGATACAGAGTATTCATTTTTTAAAGTGTCAGTTTTAAATTTAAGTGAAAATTTTTATATAAAAGTTAGTGAAGGTAAAAAAACTATAACAACACTAACTTATAATAATATTGTAGATGGAATTGCAAGTTTTAATGTTGAAGATATTACTGAGACACATACATATAAATTTGATGTTTATACAAGTGATAAAACAAATTGTAAAAGCAGCTTAAATCGTTCATTTTATCTAACAACGCCAAGAATAAATGAATATGCAAATTATTCTATTTGTACTGAAATTCCCGATTATTATTTATGTCAAAAATATGTAACTTTTACAGATACTGGTTTTTCTGATTTTGTTGATAAAATTGAAAGTTATAAAAAAGAAGAGGAAGAAAAAGAAAAAGAAAAAAATAAAACTTTTTTTGAAAAAGTTGGCGACTTTATAAAAAAACATAGAGGTGTATTTATTACTGGCGGAGTTGTAATAATAGTTGGCATTGCTGGTGTGATTATAATAAAGCAAAAAAGAAGAAAGGATATAATATGAAAAAATTATTGAAATATATTATTACATTTATTTTTATTATAATTCTAATACCTAAAGTAAATGCATTTCAAGTTGGCGAAGAGTTTACAATATCTAATAGTGGTTCAGGCAATTCTTCTGGAGTTGGATTTCCATATGGTTATTCAGTTTCAAGCGCAACTCAAGTATCTACTGGAAAAACCTTTGAAGCATTTTGTCTTGAACGTAATAAAAGTGCTCCAACTGCTAGTACCATATATTTAGTTGATAGAATAATGCCATCTGAAACAAGTAAATCTGTTGCAAAATATGATTATGCGGCACTTTATATAATTAATAGTGAAGCATCATACGAAGAAAAACATCTTGCCATAAGATTTCTTACTGATGTTATTGTTGGCTATAGTGATACTAAAACTGTAGCACCAGATTATTATATTCAAGAAGTTGCAGCTATTGCTGAATTTATGAAAGATAGTTCATTTTCAACAGTTTATAATGATTTTACTTCAAAAAGTTTATCTTCATCACAGACTTTTACCGGAAATATAAGTCAAATGTCGGGAGTAAAAAGTGTTTTACGTGATGGAATGAATTTTGCTAATGAAATGATGAAAGATAATCAAAATACAACTAAAGTTGAAAAGGGCGAATCTGGTGAAGTTAGTAAAGAATCAAATGGTGGAATGGTTACGTATAAAAAAATCGTTTCAATAAAACTTGACATATATAATATATTAAATGATAGCGATGATGAATATTTCAAAATAGTAAGTGAACCAGAAATTGAAGCTTATAGTGATCAAGTTGAAGTTACGATGCTTGGTGTATCTGAAACATTTATTGATAGTGAAGATGGTTGGGATTCTATAAGTATTGGTGAAGATTTATCAAAAAAACTTGATGATAGAAAAGGAACATTATATTTAGGTTTTTTAGTAACTTTAACAACTGAAGATCAAAGTGAAAGTGCCGAAGAAGAGGAAGAAGAAGATTGCACTGTAAAAATAACAATAAATTATGAGTATACTAGTCCTTATTCGGGTGCTGTTTTAAAACATTCAAATGCAAGTTATAGGCAAAGTTCTCAAAAATTTATAATTGCTTCAACCGATCCAATAAAAGGTGAATTTACATTAGAAACTAATTTATGTAGTGAAGCCACCTGTGATCCAACAATTACCGTTCCAACATTATGTGAACC
>JBJFGY010000106.1:0-6192 GCA_051893155.1 Bacilli bacterium | reverse complement strand
TGCCCTTTTTTACCTATTTTTATAAAATAAATTTTCTTTTTGTTTTCAGACTAACCCTCTTTCTTTTTTAAATATCTTCCTAACAATTCATATATTGCATATATTAATGCAAATAAAAATGCAAAACCTATAAATAATTGAACTATAAATGGTACATCTATTAAAGATATTATCATAAATACTAATGTTATTATAAACGAATCAATAATACTATAAATAAATAACATCTTTTTTGTTAATAAACTATCTTTTTTTAGTTTAAATTTATTCATTAAATATTTTACAGAAAAAATATATTTATCTTTATTCTTTCTGCTTTTTTTATTTTTTAACATTTGTGATGCTTTAAATAAATTATAAAAATAAAATAGTATTACTAATAAGCCAAAAATCAATAAACATAATTTAAATATATTCATCCAATCCTCCATAAAAAAAGGTGTTACCAAAGGGTGCATTTTAGCACGGTACCACCTTTATATTTAACTTTTAATCGATATGGAAATTACCCCATTAGCATCCAAAAGCAAGTTCAATATATATTATTGTTAATTTCCATCAACCATTAACTTTCTAGAAAAAATATATATTTACTACTCTTTCTTCCTTTGCTTAAAATTATTATACATTATCCATAATTAAATTTCAATTAAATAATCATATAATTTCATAAACATGCGAATAAATTTTGGTTCAAGACCATTTCGACGCATTTTCTTAATAGCAATTCTTTTCTTTTTAATATCCATATTACTAAACACTATTTTATATAATTGCTCTTTTAATTTAGTTTTAATTTTTAAATCTGAAATAATTGAGTTAATATCTTCATTTATTATACGTTCTGCATCTATTTCTATATCTTTACCACTACAATTTATCGTTAATTGTTTTGTTGTATCAACTCCGAGAACACTTACAATAAAGTTTTCTTCTTTAACCTCACATTTTATGTTGGCTTCATCAATTCTTTCGCCATTAATAAATGCCTCAACTTTATCAGCTTCTTTAGTATTTCTAAAAATAATATTATAATCTCTTGTTGCAGGTATGATTGCAGTTTTTCCCTCAAGAGGATGAATTATTAAAGTATAATTATTTTGCATATAATTATAATCTATTGCAGTTAATATATAATAACCTTGTTCATATAATCTTGTTATACCATCATCCTCATATAAATTATATGTATTACTTTGACCAGGGAAAATATGTATATCTAATTTTTCTGGATTACCGGTAAAATTATAATTAGTAGTTATATTAGCCATTGGTATAATTGAACCAGCTTTAGCAAAAACAGGATAGTCTTCATCTTTAAAAAATGTTATATATCTTTTATCTCCCATAAATTTTTTACCAGTTTTAAAATCATACCATACTCCTTTTGGTAAAAAAGTCCTTTGAATAGTTCTATTCATAACTAAATCTTTAGGTTTTGTTATAGGACTAACAAATAACTCACTTCCAAAATAATATTCATTACGATATTCTGGTTCATCATATAGTTCAGGATAATTATAATAAAGTGGCTGAACAACAGGCATTCCTTTAATAGCATAATAATAGTTTTCAGTATATAAATATGGAATTAATTTATGCCTTAATTGCGTATAATATTTAACAATATTAAATGTTTTAAAATCCCAAAGCCATGGCTCTCTTTTATAATATATACCTCTTTTAGCACTAAATCTAAATATTGGACTATATGTACCTAATTGAACATAACGCATATATAATTCTGCATCTTCAACACCATCTTTAAAGCCCCCAATATCATGACTCCACCAAGATATGCCAATATTACTTGATGTAGAATTAAAAAACGGTAAATATCTTAAAGTAGACCAACTTACAATAGTTTGACCAGAATATAAAACACCATTACGATGAGCTGCAACACCCGTATTTCTTGTTAAAAGCATTGGTCTTTTATATTCGCTTTGTTTAAAATCTGTTATATGATAGTAATTAAGTGCTCGAAGAGATTTAACATCTTTTTTATAATCTATCCAAAAGAAATCAACATCACATTTGGTAAGAGGATTAATAAGTTTTTCAAAGTATAAAATAATAAACATTTTATCAAAAGCTAAAAATGGTATAGTTTCATTATTTTTATAATTAAGTTCTTCAGCAAAGTCTTTATATGCATCTTCTTCTTTTCTTATTCCCTCAGTTGGATCAAGTTCAAGTCCAAGTCTTATCCCTCTTTCATGTAAATAAGTTGTAAGTTCTGTTGGAGAAGGAATTAATTCCTTATTAAAGGAAAAACCCGTTTTATTAATTAAAATATTATCTTTATCTTTTATGTGCCAAAATTCATTTAAAAGTAATACAGAAATTGGAATTTCATTATTATTAAATGAGGTTAATAATGCTTTTATATTATCCATAGAATAAATTATATCTCTACTCCACCAAATACCAAAAGCATATCTAGGAAGTAAAGTTGGAAAACCAGTTAATGTAAAATAATCTTTTAAACAAAGTCCAAAATCTCTTTTATACATAAAAAGATACAAATCAACATTATTATCAGTATTTTTGCTTAAAATACCAAGATCATTTGTTATTAAAGAATCAGAATCATCTATAACAGCAAAACCATCGGTAGAATACAAACCCTTATCAAGTTTTATAGGGCCACCTTTATAATCATCTAAACTAAATCTAGAGCCTAGAAAATTTCTTGCTTCAGGATGACCATAATACCATATTTTATCAGTATTTAATAGTTTTACTTTTAAATTTGTATCAGGTGCAAATGATGGACCTTTAAATGGTTTATTTTTCATATACTGAAGTGAAAAATATTTTGTAGTAATAACCATATATTTGTCATCTTCTTCTATAGTATAGCTAGGCACATCAAAATTACGATTTTGAACTAAATCAGTTAATTTATCATTAAAACTCCCTGTTACTGAATATTCAAGTCTTATAAGTCGTTCTGTTAAAACTGTAATTCGATAAAAATCACCTTTATGAATAGCAGTAACTTGAGATAAACCAAGTTTTTCATTAACCTCAAAATGCTTACCAAAACTAGCCATAGACAACCCTACCTATCATAATTAATCTTATCATAACTTTTATTATCAATCAATTAAAAATATTAAAAAAATTTATTATTTTACTATTATGTTATATATTAAAAAGAAATAATTTGTTATAATATTATTGAGGTTTGAAAATGAAGATAATAAATAATATAACAGAAAAACAATTTAAAGATTTTTTTAATAAAAGTAAATATAATCATTTTTTGCAAAGTTATGCATGGGGACAAGCATCTATTGGAAAGGGATTAAAACCAGTATATTTAGGTTTGGTGGATGAAAAAAATAAAATACACGCAGTATGCCTTGCTTTTGAAAAAGAAATGCTAAATTTAAAATATTATTATGCACCAAGGGGACCAATAATTGATTTTGAAAATAAAGAACTATTAAAAGATTTTACAATTGCTTTAAAAGATTATTTAAAAAAGAATAATGGGATCTATTTTAAAATAGATCCAGGCATAATATTACATATTCTTGATGAAAACGCAAAACCTATTGAAAATGAAACTAACAATGAATGGTTACATAATTATTTAATAGAATTAGGATATAAATTTAAAGGTTATACAACACTTTTTGAAGCTAATCAGCCAAGATTTACTTTTAGAATTGATACAAAAAGAGAAATTGGTGATATTGAAAAATCAATGAATAAAACATATCTTAAAACAATAAAAAGAAGTTATAATTATGATTTAGAAATAAATGATTATTTTGATGCTGATGTTTTTTATAAATTAATGAAAGATATTGCTAACAAAGATAATTTTAATGGTTTTCCAAAAGAATTTTATGATGATTTTAATAAAGAATTTTCTAAAGATAAAAATGTTAAATATGTTACCATTAAAATATATCCTGATAAAATTTTAAAAAAAACAGAAGATGAACTTAAAGATATTGAGAAAAAACTTAATAATGGATTAATTCCTGAAAAGAAAAAAATTGACACTGAAAATATAATTAAAAGACTTCAAAAAGATATTGAAGTTTTTAGCCCTTATAGAAATAAATATAAAGATGGTTTAATTTCTTTAATATTAATTTGTCCTATTATAAATAATAAAATGTGGACTCTTTATATAGGAAACAATAGTCTTGCTACATATACTTTTGCAGTTAATAGAGCTTATTACGAAGCAATTAAAATTGCCCATAATAATAATTGTGATTTTCTAGATTTATTTGGTACATGTGGTGATCCTAATACAAATGTAAAAAATTATGCAGGAATTCACGAATATAAAAGAAAAATGGGTGGAACTTATACTGAATTTATTGGTGAATATGATTTAGTAGGAAAACCAGTGCTAAATAAAATATTACCACTATTTATCAAAGTTTATCGTAAATTAAAAAGAAGATAGTTGATCAAAAAAATGATCAACTTTTTTGTTGATCAACATTTTAAAGCCATACACCATAAGTAATTGCAATCATTGCAAAGATTAATCCTATAGTCCAAAATAATTTAACAATATCATTTTCTTCCCATTTAAGTTCTTCGAAATGATGATGAAGTGGAGCTTTTAAAAATATTTTTTTATTAAATTTTCTTATTGCAATAATTTGAATAAGTGAAGTAACAGCTTCAATAATAAAAACTCCACCTATTAAAAATAATGATAATTCGTGCCTTGTTAAAATTGCAATAGTTGCTAAACTACCTCCTAAAGCAAGAGAACCTAAATCTCCCATAAATATTTTTGCTGGATGGGAATTAAACATTAAAAATCCTATTAATGCTCCAACAAGAATAAAAGAAAATATTGCAATTTCTTGATAACCTTCAAGCCAGCCGCAATTCCAAGCAATTATACCATAAGCAAGAAAGGCGATAACGGAAAGTCCTCCAGCAAGTCCATCAAGTCCATCAGTTATATTTACTGCATTAGTCATACCAACTAAAAGAAGAAAAATAAACAATCCAAAAGTCCAACCAAGTGGAATATTTATATGTAATAGTGAAAATCTTAACGTTGTTGATCCTCCACCTTTCATAAATAAATAGAAAAAAACAAGTGCAATAAACATTTGACACATAAATTTTGTTACAAGAGATAATCCATCATTTTTATGATTTTTAACCTTTAGAAAATCATCAATAAAACCTAAAAATGCATATGATAAAAAAACAAATAATAAAATTATTAAATTATAACTTATTGATATACTTTTTGTAATATATAAATATATTAAACCTACTATAACAGGAATTATAAATATTAGTCCTCCCATAGTAGGAGTACCCTCTTTTTCTAAATGCCTTTTTGAAATATCTTTACATATATATTGACCAATATGCATCTTTTTAAAAAAAGGTATTATAATAAGACCACATATTATTGCACATATAAAGCCAAGCATTAATGCCATTGCAGCTTTAGCTAAAATTAACATAAATCACGCCTCCACTAAACATATTATACCTTAAATTTCTATAAAGAATATTATTTTTTTTATTATTTTACACATTGTTTTCATTTTATAAGAATAATTTTTAATAATGGAGGATATATGAAATATTATTCAAATATAAATGATTTAAAAAAAGGTAGTACCTTTGTATTAACCAATAAAAATTATAATCTTATTCAAAAGGCACTTAAAATAAATGCAAAAGTAATATGTGATATAAATATAGATAATAAAAATGTAAAAAAAGTAAATAATCCCTTAAAATATTTAAATAAAAAGTTATTAAAAGAAAATAAGAAATTATGTAAATATACAAATATATTATTATTAATAGGTTATAAATATAAAAATCAAGTAGCAGATTTAACATATAAATATTTAATCAATAAAAAAGAAAAAGTAATTCTTTTAAAAAATAATTCATATTACATAAATAAAAAATTATATAAATTAAATTATTCAGTAACTATCGAAACAATTAATAAATTATTAAATATTGCTAAAGAAAAAAATATAACTTATTTTATAATTGCAATTAATAACACAAGTGTTAAAAATAATTATTTAAAAAATTTATCATATCGATTATTAGTTTTGACAGATTTTATGGGTAATGACTATAAATATATCGAAAAAGAAATAAAAAAAATAAATGATTTATTTATTATAAATTATGATATAGATATAAGTAGATATATAAATT
>JBJFGY010000105.1:0-30742 GCA_051893155.1 Bacilli bacterium | reverse complement strand
CAATAAAAATAGACAATTAACTAATAATCGTTTATTTAATGTCTGAATAGTTACTTAATCCATAACTCTTTTAAACATTTTTTCTAAATCATAAATACTAAATTTTATAATAGTAGGTCTACCATGAGGACAATTATATGGATTATCACATTTAACAAGATTATCTAAAATATATGATATTTCTTCCATAGAAATATGATGATTTGCTTTAATACTCATTTTACAAGCTAAAGTAATAGCAACTTTTTCTTCAAACTTAACATTATCAAAATCTTGTTTTGATATTACTATATCAATTATTTTTCTTACTCCTTCTTCTTCATAACCTTCTTTTAAATAAGATGGATGAGTTTTAATAATTAAAGTATTAATTCCAAATACTTCTGCATCAATTCCAATACTACTTAAAAGATCTAAATTTTGCTTAATTATTTCAAATTCAGAGGCACTAAATTCAATTGTTATAGGCACTATCATACCAATTTTATGAATATCTTTATTTTTTAATGCCTTCATATATCTTTCATAATTTATTCTTTCATAAGCCGCATGCTGATCTAAAAGATACACTCCATCTTCATTTTCAGCGATAATATAAGTTCCTAATGCAAGACCTACAGGATAAAGTTTTAAACTTTTAAGTTCTTCATTTTTAATAATTTTATTTTCTTCAAAATCCATAAAATATTGTTTAGGTTTTTCTTCAGATAATATATTATCATTATTATTATAAATATTATTTAAATCATAATTAATTTCTTCACTATTTTTTTTTATATTATTTAAATTATTTTCTTTTTCTTTATCATCTTCTAAAGGGTTTATTATAAGTAAATTATTATATAACACTTTTTTTATAGTATTTGTAATAAGATTTTTTAAATCTTCTATTTTAGATATTTTTACATCTTGCTTTGTTGGATGAATATTTACATCTACAATTGTTGGATCAACTACAATATTAAGTATTACTATTGGAAATTTACCATCTGGTTTATATGTATAATAAGCATCATTAATTGCATTATTTATTTCATTATTTTTAATAACTCGATTATTTATAAAAGTTATTAAATGATTTCTATTACTTTTTAATATATGAGGCTTACATGCATAACCATAAATTTCAAAATCATTATTACTATTTTTAAATTCTAAACTGTTACTTGATACATTAAGTCCATATATTTCATGAATAGTTTTAAGTAAATTACCACTTCCACTTGTTTTAACAATTATTTTATTATTATTTGTTAAACAAAATGAAATATTAATTTCAGATAAAGATAATTTTTCAATAAAATTAATAATACTTGCAAGTTCACTATTTTCACTTTTTAAATATTTAAGTCTTGCGGGTGTATTATAAAAAACATTTGATACTTTAATACTTGTTCCTTTTCTTTCAATAGTGGGTTTAACTTCTAAAATTTTTCCACCTTTAATATGAACATAAGTACTTTCTTTACCATTACAAGTATTTAATTCTATTTCGGAAACTGATGCAATTGAGGCAAGTGCTTCGCCACGAAAACCTAATGTATCTATAAAATATAAATCATCTTCTTTATATAGTTTTGAAGTAGCATGACGTAAAAAGCACTCTTTAGCATCTATGCTATCCATACCTTCTCCATCATCAATTACTTCGATTAAATCCATACCACTATTAATTAGATTTATCTTAATATTAGTACTTTTTGCATCAATTGAATTTTCAACAAGTTCCTTTACAATTGAAGCAAGTTTTTCAATAACTTCGCCTGCAGCAATTTTATTGGCAAGAAGTTCATCCATTACTTTAATTTTACTCATATTTCCCTACTACTGACTTTCTAATTAAATAATTTTCATTATTTATAAATATATTAGCTTCTTTTTTAAAATAAATAAAAAATGTATCAAATACTAAATCACTATTATCTTTAATTATTTCTTTCTTTCCATCATTAAAAGTAATTTTTTTGGTAGAAACTTTAATATCACTGGGCATAAAAATAACAAAATTAATGTCTTTTTCACTATATAATCTTATTCCATTAATATTTACTTCATAACCTTTTTTTAAATTAACTATTTTTTCTTTTAAAGTATTTTTTATTTTTGAGGTAATTATTTTAGTATCAAAACCAGGACTATCAAAAATAATTAAATCATCATGTTTTATCATTATAAAATCTAAAGTAGTATTTTTAAAGTGTGATGCTGTAATATTTTGATTAAATAATGTATTAATTAAAGTTGATTTTCCTGAAGAAGTAATACCAGAAATAATTACATTTTTTTTCTCATTTATTATATTTAATAAACTATTAATTAATTTTTTATTTTTTATTGAAAATAAATAAGCATCAATATTGTAATTCTTTTTTATACTTTTTATTATTTTTTCATATTTAATATTTTTAGGAATAATATCTACTTTTGTAAGAACAAATATTTTATCATTTTTTATATTATTATAAATATCTATTACTTTATCATTTAAAGATATAATATCACATAAAAATATTGTAAAAAGGCCTTTTTTATTTATATTTTTTAGTAATAAATCATTATCAAAACTACTTTCAAAATAAGCATTTTTATTATAATTTTTTAAATCAAAGCATCTTTTACATAAAAGGCTATTAGCATTTACTACATAGCCTTTTTCATTTTTATTTTCATTTTGAAGAATAGCTCCACATCCTATGCATTTACTCATAATAGGCTCCTTTTTTTAATACTCCTTTTTTATTAAATTTTTTATAAATAAATCTTTCAAAAAAACGATTAAATTTAGTAGTAATAGGTTCATATGTACCGATAGGATTTACTAAAATGCTTATTCCTCCAACTTTATTTGCCCCATAAATGTCGGTTATTAATTGATCTCCTACAAAAGCAATTTCTTCAGGTTTCAAACGATATATACGCATTATTTTTAAATATTTCTTTTTTAATGGTTTTCTAGTTGAATAAGATGAATCTACATTTAATATTTCTTTAAAGGGAGTAAGTCTTTTTTTGGAAGCATTAGAAAATAAAATAATTTTAAAATCATCAGAAAGAAGATTAAATAATTCTTTAACCTCCGTGCTTGGTACATCTTCTTTGTAAGATGCAACTGTATTATCTAAATCAAAAGCAATACACTTAATATTCATTTTTATAAGTTTTTTATAATTTATATCATAAATACTTTTGTAATACATATCTGGTATAAATTTATCCATAATATTTATCCTTTCTAAAATAAACTTAATTGTGAACTTTCAGGCATTCCCTTAAATAAGCCTAAATTACGCATTTTATCAATTAAAGTTTGTGATACTTTACATCTTGATTGAAAATCTTCAATACTAATAAATGGGTGTTTTTGAGCTTCAACTTCAATATTTTTAGCAACAGTTTCTCCAAGACCATCTATTGTAATAAATGGTGGAATTAAAGTATTATCATTTTCAACTGTAAATATTACTGCTTTACTTTTATATAAGTCAAAAGGTGCTATATTTATTTTTCTTGCACTCATTTCAAGAGCTACACTTAATGATTCAAGAACTCCACTGTCTTTATTTGTTGCCTCAAAGCCTTTATTTTTTATTTCAATTATTTTTTCCTTAATAGCATCATAGCCATTAATCATTGTTTCAATATCAAAAGCTGTTGCTTTAGTAGAAAACCATGAAGCATAAAAATATACTGGCATATGTACTTTATACCATGCTATTCTAAAGGCACTCATAACGTATGCAGCAGCATGAGCTTTTGGAAACATATATTTAATTTTTTCACATGAATTTATAAACCAATCTTCAATACCAGCATCAATCATTGTTTGTTTATGTTCTTGCCATGTAGCAGGATCTTTTGAGGCTTTTCCTTTACGAACAAATTCCATTATTTTAAATGCTTTTATTGGTTTTAAACCATGATATATTAAGTATACCATAATATCATCACGACAGCCAATTACCTCTTTAAAAGGAACTACATTATTTTTGATTAAGTCTTGGGCATTACCAAGCCAAACATCAGTACCATGAGAAAGACCTGCGATTTTAACCAGTTCAGCAAATGTTGTTGGTTTTGTTTCAGCTACCATTCCTATTGTAAAATTAGTTCCAAATTCAGGTATTCCTAAAGTACCGGTAGGACACATAATTTCTTCATTTGTTACTCCCAAAACTTTAGTGGAAGAAAAAATACTCATTGTATCTTTATCATCCATTGGTACATCTAAAACATTTGTCTTACTTAAATCTTGAATAAGGCGAAGTTGGGTTGGATCAGAATGTCCTAAAATATCAAGTTTAAGTAAATCTTCTTCAATTGAGTGATAATCAAAGTGAGTTGTTCGCCATGCTGAAGTTGGATCATCCGCAGGATATTGAAAAGGTGTAAAATCAAATACTTCTTTATAGTCCGGAACTACAACTATTCCACCTGGATGCTGACCTGTTGTTCTTTTTACGCCAGTACACCCTATTGCTAAGCGTTCTATTTCAATACTATTTTTATTCATAATTCCTTTATCTTCAAAATAGCCTTTAACAAAACCATACGCTGTTTTTTCCGCCACTGTACCTATTGTACCGGCACGATAAACATTATCAACACCAAATAATACTTTAGTATACTCATGTGCACTTGCTTGATTAAGATCTGAAAAATTTAAATCGATATCAGGAACTTTATCAGCATTAAAACCTAAGAATGTCGCAAATGGCATATCTTGACCATCTTTTTTCATTGGAGTTAAACATTTAGGACATTTTTTATCTGGTAAATCAAATCCAGAAGAATAAATTGCTCCAAGAGGATTTTTATTTTCATCATCAAATATACTATATTGACAATTAGTACATCTATAATGCGCAGGAAGTGGATTAACTTCCGTTATTCCCATCATCGTAGCAACAAAACTTGAACCAACCGAACCTCTTGAACCAACAATATATCCTTCATCATTTGAGTGTTTAACAAGCCTTTGCGCAATTAAATAAATTGGATCAAAACCTCCACCAATAATACCTCCTAAAGATTTTTTTATTTTTTTATTTACACTTTCTTCAGTTTTTTCACCATCTTCATCAGTCCAATGATTTTCAACATATTCTTTGACAATTGAAATAACTTTATCATAACCTGTTATAATTGTTTCATGTAAATTTTCAAAAACTTGTTTAGTTAGCTCATCTTCAGTAATATTTGGATTATCATTTTTAATCTTTTCTTGCCAATATGTATAAAGAATATCGCCATAAAGTTCTTTTGCAATTCTTTCTTCAATATTATATGGTAAATTTTTACCATACCAGGATGATGCTTTTTCATAAACAAGATCTGTTACCGTCTTTTTACAATCTAAATAACTTTTGCCATCATCACTTCTTACTCGAGGCGAAAATGGTACTCCATGAGTATCAACTATTACTTCAATTTCTTCTACCATATCGGCAATTTTATTTGTATTTTCAACAACTATTTCATATGCTAAATCTTTATCTAAAAAGTTAAAATCTTCAAGCATTTCATTTGTCGTTCTAAAATGCATTGATGGAATTTTTTTAATTTTATCTTTAGCAAGAGGATGTCGTCCTCCACCTGGAACTTTTTGATTAATTATTATTTCACGGTATATTTTATCTTCTCTAGAAAAATGATGAACATCTCCAGTAGCGACAATTATTTTACCGTTTTTCTTTGTTTCATCAATAATTTTTTTAATATGATTAATTAGTTCATCTTCGTTTTTAAAATCACCTGTTTGAATTAAATGGTTATATACTTCTGGTGGTTGCACCTCAACATAATCATAAAATCCAATAATACTTACTAAATCATCACTTGATTTACTTCTTGCTTCAATAAATACTTCACTTTCATAACAACCACTACCTATTAAAAGACCCTCACGAAGTTTTATAAGTTCACTTCTTGGTATTCTTGGAGTTTTATATAAATAAGTAGTGTTAGCAAGTGAAATAATTTTAAATAAATTTTTAAGTCCTACTCGATTAAGAGCAATTGCATTAAAATGATAAGTTCTCCCAAATTTAAATAATTCTTCATTAGAAACAAGAGACTGAAGATCACTTATTTTTGTAATTTTTTCATTTAATAATTTATCAATCATTTTATTAAAAACAAGAGCCGTTCCTTCTGCATCATAATCAGCGCGGTGATGACTTTCTTCATCAAAAGGAACATTATATCTTTTTACAAGTGCTGATAAACTATGTCTTGCAAAGCCACGATCTAAAGAGCGTGATAACTCTAATGTATCAATTACAGTATTTTTAAATACCCCTAAATTATATTTTTTCATGGACATTTCAATAAATGATATATCAAATTTAGCATTATGAGCGACCATTGGATTATCACCAGCCCACTGTAAAAATCTTTTTGTTACAGTTTCTTCATTATCAGCATTTGCAACCATATCATCAGTTATTTCAGTTAAAGCAGTAATATTATCTGGAATATGAAATCCAGGATTTATAAATTCATCAAATCTATCTACAATTACTCCACCTTCAAGTTTAACTGCTCCAATTTCTATCATAACATCACCTGAAGCAGCATTAAAACCAGTTGTTTCAGTATCAAAAACAACATAACAAGAACTTTTTAAATCTGCATCAGTAGGGTCTTTTACAATAGTAACTACATCATCAACAAGGGTTAACTCAGTACCATATAAGCCTTTAAAATGTTTTGATTTATCCTCTATTTTTTTATTATGACCAGATATTAATTGATAAGCAATTGGAAAAGCTTGGCACCCATTATGATCAGTTATTGCTACAGCTTTGTATCCCATATTAATTGCATTTGTAACAAGCTGTGAAGTATGTTTAGATAAATCTATTTTTGTTATACCATCCATTTGACTCATCATTGTATGAGCATGAAGTTCCACTCTTTTAACTAAAGCATCATCAGTAATATTTACATCCTTACTATCAATTAATTCTATAGATTTTGGATTTAATATAAACATATGTAAATAATCATCCATATCAATAGAACCAAAAACTCTAATCCAAATGCCTTCTTTAAGTTTACTCATAATATTATTATTTTCTTCTAAGTCAAATTTTACAATTTTCATTAAATAACTATCTGTCTTATCAGATACTTTTATATTATTGATATAAAATGGTCCTTTTTTACCTTTTCTTTCTAATGTTTCAATACCAAAAATATATACTTCAAAAATTTTATTTGATACTTCAGAATTTATATCAATAAATTTAGTAACTTCACCATCAACATGATATCCCATTACCATTGGAGATTTTTTTACCTTTATTTCACTTGTATTTTCTAAATCTATTTCAGCTTTTACTTTTTTAGTAACTTCTTCATCTAATATTATATTAATTTCAGCATCAACTCCATATTTTTTTAAAATATCATGAATTTGTTTTAAATCACTTTCAATTATTTTAAGTTCGATTGGAAATGATACTAATATGGTAATTACTCCATCATACTTAATTTTAATGTCTTGCATTGAAGGTTTATTTTCATAAAAACTTTTAATAACTTCATTTATATATTTTTCAGTTTCAAAAGGTGTTTTATTTAAATATTCTAAAGATACAGAACACACTTTTTCACCTTTAATTTTATTATTACATGCTAAAAATAATCTATCTATTTCATTTTTTTCTATTAAATTTGGACATAATAGATTAACATTATAACTTTGTTTATTTTTATTATAAATTACTTTTTTTACAGTAACACCATTAAATAAATCACTTGAAAACTTTATACTATCAAAAAATCTTTTTACTTCATTATCCATAATATTTTCACTTTCTTTTAATATTATTTACTATTATTTTATATTTGTCAAACCGCTTTGACACTTTTCCGTTAAGTAAAATAATATCTTTTTCTTTTAAGTTTATTATTTCATCAAACATATTATTAAAAATAGTAAGTTCTATTTTGCCTGTATCATCTTCAGCATCAATAAATGCCATATCTTTACCATTTTTATCTTTAATTTTTTTAATTTTATTAACTAATAAAACCATATTAATATTTTTAAATAAATAGTCTTCAATAACATCAACTTTTATTACATTTTTATATATACTACATGGATGATTACTTATATAAAAACCATAAGTATTTAATTCAAATTCTCTTAAAATGCTATTATCATATTCATTTTCATTTTGAATAATTGGTTTTGCTAAAGATAAATCATTTAAACTAGCATAATTATATATTAAATCATAATTATTTATTAATGTATGTTTATTAATATTAAATATATCTAAACAAGATGATTTAACAAGTATATTAAATAAATCTTTAGTCATAAAATCATTACATTTTAGCATAAAATCAAATATATCTTTAAAACCATTTTCTCTTTTAGAAATAATATCATTTATAATTTGATTATTAACTCCTTTTATAATAGAAAATGGTAATAATATATAATTATTTTTAACTTGATAATTATTATTTGATAAATTTATATTTGGTTTTAATACTTTATAGCCATTTTTTTTAAGACTACATAAAATATTTTCACACTTTTCTTTTGAAGGATTTTCTTCAAGTAAATAGAAGGAAAACTCTTTAAAATAATTTGCTTTTAAATAAGCCATTTGATATGAAAGTAAAGCATAAGCAACACTATGGGACTTATTAAAACCATACTGACCAAATTCTTTAATTTTATTAAATAAGTTTTGAGCAAACACTTTTTCATAACCATTTTTTATAGCACCACTTACAAAATTATTATATTCATTATTAATAATATCTTCTTTCTTTTTAGACATAGCTATTCTTATTTCATCAGCTCTAAAAAGAGAATATCCTGCAATTTTTTCAAATATTTTCATAACTTGTTCTTGATATAAAATAGTACCATAAGTTTCTTTTAAAATATCTTCTAAAGAGTTATCTATTTCATAATTACCATTTTTATTTTTTAGATATTCATCTATTTGTTTATTTGCTCCCGGTCTTACTAATGCAATAGCAATAATAAGTTCATTAAAACTTTTTACTTTAATTTTAGATAAAACATTTTTAGCATAATTTGATTCAAATTGAAAAATATCATCAGTATCAGCATTTTTAAATATATTAATTGTTTTTTCATCATCTAAAGGAATTTTATCAATATTTAAATTACCTATTTTTTTAACTATACCACTTATTATAGATAATTTTTCAAGAGCTAAAAAATCCATTTTAAGTAAACCTAATTTTTCTAAATAAGGCATTTCAATACCAGTTTTAAGAAGTCCATTTTCATTAGTAACAGGAATTATACTTCCAAGTTTTTCACTTGAAATAACCACTCCAGCAGCATGAGTAGATGTATTTTTTTTAAGACCCTCTAGGTGCATTGCTATATCATAAATATTTTTTAAATCATTATATAAATCTAAATATTTTTTAACCTTTTCATTTTTTAAATTATCAGTAAGATTTTTTTGACTATCAATCCATTTTATAAATTTATTAAATAACTGTTCATCTACATTTAGCACTTTAGCAATGTCTCTTAAAATAAGTTTACTTTTATATGTATTAAAAGTAAGTCCTACAGCTACTTTATCAAAGCCATATTTATTTTTAACATATTCAATAATATCAATTCTTCTTTCGCTTTCAAAATCAATATCAATATCAGGCATTTTTTTACGATATGGATTTAAAAATCTTTCAAATAATAAATTATATTTAATTGGATCAATATTAGTTATACCAAGTGAAAAACCGACTAAACTTCCTGCTGCAGAGCCTCTACCTGGGCCTACCATAATACCGCTTTTTTTAGCAAATAAAACATAATCATATACAATTAAAAAATAATCCACAAAACCCATTTTATTTATAACATCAAGTTCATAGTTTAATCTTTTAATATATTCATTTGATACTTTATTATTAAATCTTTTTTCAAGTCCTAAAAAAGCAAGTTGTTTTAATTTTTCATAACTATTATTTATATATTTTGGAATATATTTTTTATCAAATGGAATATCAATATTAATCTTATTACAAAACTCAATTACATATTTTTTATCTTCTTCAAATGCATCCTTATAATAAGAATTTTCATCATAAATAAATGAATTATTAAGCATTTTCAAATATTTTAAATACTTAATATCTTTTTCGTAAAGACATCTAATATTATTTAAATAGACAATATTTTCACTAATAAGAAGTGCATTTTGTTTTTCAAAAATATTATTATATCCAATATATAAATTATTTTTATTTTTAATACTATCAAAAAGTTCTATACTTGAATATGGTAATATAATTAATATATTTTCATTTTCTATAATATTTGTATCAAGTTTATTTTCATTAATTAAATAATTAATTTTAAGTAAATGTTGATAGCCTAAATAATTTTTAGCATATAAATAAATATGTAATGAAGAAAAAACTATATCAAGCCCAATAATAGGTTTAATATTATTTTCTTTACATTTTAAATAAAATTCCATAAAGCCCATTAAATTATCATCACATATAGCACATGTATTAATATTATTTTGCATTAAAAAAGAAATTAAATTATCTACTTTAATTAAACTTTTAAGAAGACTATACTCCGTTGTTATTTTAAGAGGTATTAATTTATTTCTTTCCATAATTTAATTTTAACATTACTTTTGTTTAAAATCTATAAATTATAAAATTTTTAACTATTAAAATTTATATGGATCATCACTTGTTCCAGAACCAGTAATAGTTAAGTTACCATTTACCGTAATTACAGGTCTTATTGCATAGGCATTTTTAATTGTATTTCCATCTGGCCAATCTGTTATTGAACCATTTGCTTGAACCATAAATAATCCAACTGTAGATAAATTACTATCATAATAAGCTGGAGATAAAGTCCACCATGCATACGAAGATGAAAAGTCATTTAGAAACATTGTTGTATTACTTGTTCTAAAAGCACCACCAGCAAAAACATATTCATCAGATGATAACAATCCTATTTTTTCTTCGAAAACATCTTCAGTATTACATGTAAATTCAGGACTATATAATCCAGCATCTACCCCAATTCTTTGATATGAACCATAGTAAAATACTGATGTATTTGTTCCTGAACTTGTAGTGTGACCACCTGTTGTATCAAAACAAAATTGAGAATTAACAATATAACTTTCATAACTTAACAAATTATTATTGTACCATCCTCTCAAAGTGGTACTATCAGTACTACTAATATAATCATAAACTGGTGAATTAACGCTTGAATCGTTAATATCATTTACCATTTTTAGTAATGTATCAGCACTATCTTGGCTGGATGCAGTATTACTTGATTTAAAACTTTTTGTTACAACATTACCACTTGTATCAGTAATAAATCCATTTAAAATTAATCTTATATTACTATTACTATCAATACGTAAAATACGCCAAATATAGCCACCAAAACTAAAATAATTATTATCTATTTCTCCACGATAATAGTAAGTATAGCCACCATCTACATCGGTTGTAGCAAAAATTCCAGAAGAAGAGGAAGAAGATGAATAATCTATATCATCCGGAGTAACCTTAATTCCTCCGCCACCTGCCAAAACAACATATTTGCTTTTTTCTTCAAGAGTAAGTGTAACACTATCAATTATGCACGAAATGTAATCATCATAATCTTCAACATTAGCTATAATATTAACATTTGCTGATGTACCTTCTGCTATAGAGGATGTAGAATCATTAATGTAGATATCGAATTCATCAGAAGAATTTGCCTCTAAATAGTATGTGCCAATTTCGCCTTTTTCATTATAAACTAAAAATCCATTATCACCTTCTAAATAATAAGTAATTGGAAAACTATTAGGATTATTAATAGATATTCTAAATAATGCCCCATTATCAGTTTCTATAACATCTCCACTATCTGGCGAAATACTTCCTGTTAAACTTTGAAAAGTATCCCTTTTAGTTGCTACAAACTTAAAGTCTAGTACAATACTTGAAGTAGTATCCGCAGGCAATTGATATTTATAATCATCAGTATAAAATATTTTTACTGTACATGTTATAGAGCTACCTGAAGTAAGGATAGTTGATGTATCAATACCTGTAAGACTATACGTAAAAGCATCATTAGTTATTGTTGATTCAACATTAGTAAATCTTACACTAGTAGTACCATTATTAATAATTGTAATATCATAACTTGCAGTGGAATTAACTCTAGGAAATTTTACAGCTAAAGTAGCAGTTGTATCACTTTTTGAACTATTACTAGTTTCAGAGCCATTATTTGTAAAAGTTCCCGAAGATATTGCACTAATAAACACATCTTCTGGAGATGCTAATACACTAACATTACCAACAAAAGATAATCCTTGATTAAGAATTGCATAACCAACTGAAAATGATAATAATAGTGTTATTGTTACTACTAAGATAATTTGTTTAATCTTTTTATCAAAAGTATAAATCATTTTTCAAAATCACTTGATTTAACAGTATATTTATAAACTTGGTTATTATCAATAAGAGTAAATACTGAAACTTTTCCTTTCTTTTCTTCATAAAAAATAATTGGCTTATGCACTTCATTTTGAGCATCAACTAGTTCTTCAAAAGTATAAACATTAATACAATTTGCATTATTAGTATCTGGTTTTTTATTTGAGCATATAATTATTTGATCATAATTACTAAAAATTTTTCTAATATAAATATCGTATTTATTTCTAGTTTTATATAATTTTATAATTCTAATTAATACTATAATACCAATTACAAAATATATTATAAAAAATAAAATACCCGCTACTATTAAAAAGTAATTTAAAGTAGGATGTTTTGTATATGTAACTGTTTTAGTATTTACATCATTTTCGGAAGTAACTATATCAATATCAATTGTTTGTTCACTCAATGGAATATTAATATATGGTTCAGATTTAATATTAAATTCATCATTATCATAAATAATATTTGTATCAACATTTAATTTAACAATTAAATTTGCATCAATTGCTACACCATAATCTTTTTTAAATGAAGCAACTATTTCATTAAAAAAATCATAATTAACACTAATATTATTAGAAACTTCAATTGTTTTTTGATTTTGAAAATTTACTTCATTTTTATTGGATAAATCATAATTATTTTTCCATAATATATTATCTTTCCCTTTTTCTGTAACTACAAGTGTACCAATAACTTTATAAGTATATATGCCAGACATATCTTCATCAGAATTAAGAATATATTTATAATTGACATTAACATTATCAATAAGTGAAGCAATATATTTGCCTCCTTGTTCTAAATATGGTTTATCAAAATAATCATTTTCTTTTAAATATACTTGATAATTAACATTAGAATTACTTATATAGTTAATATCTTTTGTTTTAATAATATCAAATCCCTTAAAAATTATTAAAACTGATATGGAAGAAAATATTAAAACATATAATATTAAAATAATTAATTTAATATTTCTTTGATACCATTTATTATTCTTAAATCTATTATTCATTTACTTACCTCCTTTAATCAAATAATTCGGAAAGCCAGATTGTTGGATAACCAATATATTTAATTTTTTGTTTTACAACGCCAATAACTTCATCTTTTGAAGTTGTAAACTCATCATTCATAGCATTATTATCACCTTTAGTATAAATAGTAATATCTTTATTTTTTTTAGATATTTCTACTATACGATGTATATATAATATATCTTCATTTTTAAAAACTAAAATATCACCTTCACTTAATTCATTAATAGATGATACTTTTTCATAAATAATAGCATCTCCTTTTGAAATTGTTGGCAACATTGAGTTTGAACCTACTGCTATCATTTTATAGCGGAATAAACCAGATACTAAACTTATCAAAATAACTAAAAAAATAGATATAGGTATTGTAATATATTTTTTAGAAATATTAACTTTCTTTTTACTTATAAATTTATAATTTAAATTCATATTGTTTAATTTTAATACTAATAAAACTGGTAAAATAATATTTACCATTGTTGTTAAATATATACCCAAATCAGGAATAATTGGAACTAAATATATATAACATTCTAATATAATACGATAAACTATATTAGGTATTGGTCCAGTATTATATGCAATAATTGTTTCTAAATAATTATTATATAATGATTTTAATATAACTTCACCAATAAATGAAAAAATTAATAATCCAGTTGAAAATTTATATAAACTAATTACTGTTACAATATCAATTAAAATAAATAACAATGTCACTAAATTAATAAATTTTTTATTAAATCTTCCTTTAAAAATTATCATATATCTAATTAATTCTTTACATATAATAATTGTTATTAAAGGTATAATATTTTTTAATATATTTTTTAAATTATGTAAAAAAGGTGAATAATTAAAACCTGTTATTATTCCTAAAAAATAAATTACTAATAAGTATATAATGCAATATATAATTATATATTGTATTGTCTGTTTTTTTAATATAGACCTATTATTAGTATATCCTATTAAAAAATAAGTAAAAATAAGGAAAATTATCCAAAATATAATATTATAAATAGTGCTATTAAAACCTAAACTAATAAAATAGTTATATGTTATAAGATATAAAAATAATATCACAATAATAATTTTTAAATTAGTTAAAATCTTTTTCATAATAATTTTCCTTATTTATTTTAATAAGAAAGATTAAGTCTTCTTATTAATTACGTATTTTGTACAAAATTAACGTTTAAAGTTACAGAATGTTCTGTGTCTGTAGTTGGTAATGTTGTTAAAGTTGATGGTAATTCCATCTTAATTACAAATGTTCCAGTATCATTTTGAGCTAAAGTTGAAGTTCCAGCAGTCCAAGTACTTTCTGGAGTAATTGTTACTATAGCACCACTTGTAAGTGTTTTTGTTGTTTCTGTAATTTCTGTTGAATCAACGGTTAATTTATAGCCAGAATATTTAGCTGTAGTAGTTCCACCATTTTTAATGGTAGCAGTTACACTACATGAATCGCCAGGAGCAGATAACTCACAAGAAAAAGTTATTTTGTTACTTGTACCACTATTACCAGCGTCAGTAGAAATAGCTGGTGGCGTAGTCCATGAACCTGTTCCGGATTTATCATTTGCTACATCTGAAAAATAAATATTCCAACTACTTGCAGAACTTTTTACAGTAGCAGTTCCAGTAATATCAAGTCTTTGTGATAATGCTGCATAACCTATACTCATTGCCACTACAATTACAATTAATCCACATATTACAAATGTATTAATTTTTCTTTGCTTTTCCATTTTTCTCCTTTCTAGACTAGAATTATTATTCATTGTCTACTTTCAGTAAGCAATTATACCATAATATTTCATATATTTAAATAATTTTTGTAATTTTTTATAAAAATATTATAAAATCATTATGATATATTACTTTTTTATTGTATCCAAAAAAATTTTTTATTTACATTATTTACATTGTATATACAAAAAAAACTTTGACTACAAAGTTTTTTGCTTTTTTCTTACAAAGTTTTCTGTTTTAATATTATGCTTTCTATTAATTTCAAATGATTTTAAATATTGTCTTAAAAAATAAATTTTATCAAAATTATTATTAAATATTAAATCACATAACTCTAAAGCCTCATCTAAAAAAATTTCATCATAATTTGAAAAATTTATTTTTTCTTCTAAATTACGTTCTATTCTTTGATTAATTAT
The DNA here is from genome assembly GCA_051893155.1 of Bacilli bacterium. Classification (GTDB taxonomy): domain Bacteria; phylum Bacillota_I; class Bacilli_A; order RF39; family UBA660; genus UBA6448. The sequence continues at coordinate 15,012 of JBJFGY010000105.1, read as the reverse complement.
TTCATGATTAAAATTAGGATTTTTAGCATATTCTAAAAAACTTAATATAAAATTTAAATTATTTTGCCATATTATAGGTTCTAAAGTACCATTAAAACATCTAAATTCAATTGTATTTTTAATTTTATTATTATATATATCATTTGATTTTACATTTTTAAAATTAACTGCTTGATATCTTTGAGTATTTAAATATACTAATATCTTTCTTAAATTTAAGTTATCTTTTTGTTTTAATAAATTATAACAAAATCTAAAATCACTTGCCATTGGCATAGCATATTTTTGAATATTCTTTCTCGCATTTATATATTCACCATAACAAAAACGATAAATAATATTTTCATATGCAGACCAAAGTCTAATAAAATTAAGCCAATTATAAGGATTATCTTGTAATACTGATGAGCCTATATGAATATGACCACCACAGTTTTTTCCTATTTTAGCATTTTCACTTATAATATTACATACTTGTTTTAACTCTTTCCAATCACTATTTACATCATTTAATTTAGGAGAAACTATTTCACCGCCATGTTTTAAAGAACCATCTGATTTATACTCCCATAATCCATATACATAATACGTTACTTTATTAATAATTTCTCTTATATTTACGTAATTTTCAAATTCTATTTCAAAACCAAAAGTATAATCTTTAGCAAAACCTAAATGTTGTCTAAATCTTAAATAAGTATTTTCAATATAATAAATAAGTTCCTCCAAATCAGAATTACTAAAATTTGATAACATATCATTAGCATTAGGATTTATGAATTTAAATTTTTCATCAGATGTACAAGGTATAAACTTATTCATAACATCCCTTCTTTCAAAAATATATAATATTTTCAAAAATATAAATTGTCAAGAAAATATATATTTATGTGAAAACAAAGTAAAAATTTGACATTTTAGCATTTTAGTGTTAGAATAGCAAACAATTAATCAAAAAAGGAGGGTTTTGGTTATGAGAAAATGTGATGTACTAGCGCTTATTGAAGCATGCAAAGAAAGAATTGAAATACTTTTAAATAAAAATATTTCAAACGGTGCTAAAGAAGGTTTAAAGGAGATATTACGTGTTATAGATAAACACTACAATATCGTAAATGTTGCAGAAGAAGATAATGTAAATTTGTTTAATAGTTATGCAAATTGTTATTCCAGACTTTACTATAAAACATTTAACATTATTAAAAAAATAGAAAATAAAGAAAATAATAATTTAAGTGTAAGTGAAAACTTAAATGAAAATGAATTAGGTTTATCTTTATATTCTCAAATAAGTGAAGTTGATAATAATAATGAACTTGATTATTTTAAATCAAGAGCACTTGTTAAAAGTTATAAAAAAGCAAAAACTTCAAATGATCATGATGATATAATCGATGTAGATTATGAAGAAGTTACTGATAAAAATAAAATCAGAATATTAAAAGATATTATTGCTGTTTGTGGAAGTGCAATTGTATTTCTTGCAATTATTACATCTCTTGTAAAAGAAAATAAACGTTTAAAAAATGAACTTGCTATGGCAAATGATGATTTAAGCTTTAAAAATACTGTTAGTGAAACTTTACAAGAAATACCTAAAACTGAAATTGAAGAAAATATGACTTTTGAAGAAAATGAAATTGAGGAAATTATTGAGGAAACTAAATATATTTTAGATGTAAATGATGAAGATATGTTATATAATTATGCTCAAAGTTTACAAGAATTGCTTCCAGAAAATACTTTAACAACTGAGGATATTATTAATTGTTTAAAACTTGCAAATTATGATGAACTTGTAAATCAAAGTGTTTTTGCTTCAAGAGAAGAACTATTTGATAGCACAACAAAATTAGGTACATTAGTAAAATATGCTGGTACAGAAAATACTGTTATTGAAAATGAAAATACTGACATATATTTTTCTGAAGAAGAACTTAAAGATATGCTTAAATGTATAACTAACAATGAACTTTTAGCTACTGAGTTTGATTCATTCAAAAGTAATAAAGGTTATAATAGTTATAAAATATATGAATATTGTGCAAAAATGTTTAATGATGAAAATAATAAAAATAAGGTTTTATACGCTAAATTATTTAATGAAATTACTGCAAGGAAATTTGAATCATTTTCAGTTACACCTGATTCACCACTTAGTACATATTACTTAATGCTTGCTATATTCAATGAAAATATGAATGCATCACTTGCTTTAACAACAAATCATGGATGGGGTCCAACATATGGTAATGTTGTAGCTAATTCTTCTGTTCCAAATGGTTATACAGGTGATACAATTGATGGAACATATGGTTATATTTGTATTGAAGAACTTATTAATCATTTAACAGTTGGTAATCCAGATTATTCTTTCTACTCTATTTATGCTGATGAATTTATGATTGATAAAAGTCTTTCAAGATAAAGGGAGGTTTTATAATGAAAAATAATAAAAATGGAAAAATTTTAAATGTATTATTAGGCATTATTGCTTTACTTGCTATTATTTTCATTATATTTTGGTTAATATCTAAAAATAATAATGTTATTAATACAAATAGTAATTTTAATGAAAACTTACAAAAAATGCAAGAAACAGCTAAAGAATATTTTAAAGATAAATTACCAGAAAATATTGGTGATACAACAATTATGTATTTAGATGAAATGATTGAAAATGATTTATCTGAAGAAATTAAATATGGTAAAATTACTTGTGATGAAAATTTAAGCTATATTTCTATTACTAAATCAAATGATAATGAATATAAAGTAAAATCAAATTTAGTATGTGGAAGTGTTAGTGATAATATTATTGAAAAAATCAATTCAAAATTAATTGTTACTGAAAAAGATAATAATGAAACTACTGAAAAGACTGAAAATAATTTAATAAATAATAGTGCATCTTGTGAATGTGATAATAATGGCAAAATTGATTGTAAAGTTACTGAAATTCCTACAACATGTACAACTGAATATACTTATGAATTTGTTAAATATAATATTTCTTGTCCTGATGGTTATATTTTAAATAATAATGAATGCATTAAATATTCAAATGATGTAATAAATGCTACTGAAAACTATTCTGAAAAGCAAACAAAAGTTAAAGATGCAATAAAAAATGATGGAACTTATCATAAAGTATATACTGATTATATTGTATCTGGTGGAATTCAAACAAAATATTGTGAAAAAGGAACTCTTTCTGGAAACTATTGTTATGAATACTCTCAAAAAATTACTAAAACTACTGAAACTTGTCCAAGTGGATATGTTAAAGAAGGTAATGCTTGTTATAAATATACTGACTTAATTAAAACAACTGAAAGTACTTGTCCTTCTGGATATGTTAAAAATAATAATGCTTGTTATAAGTATGCTGATTTAATAACTGAAACAACTGAAAGTACTTGTCCTTCTGGATATACAAAAAGTGGTGACACATGTTATAAAACAGAAAATCCTAAAAAAGTATATTCTTCTTGGGGTAATCCAGTTAAAGAATGGTCTACTACTACATATCAAGCACCTTATACAACTGATACAGAAAAACTTGTATTGATGGGTTCAAATACTATTAAAGGAATTACTACATATAACTATGCTTTATATAGAAGAACTGTTAGTTATACTTGTACAAATGGAACACTAAAAAATGGGTTATGTTATATATATACAAATCCTATTGGTGGTACAACTACTTCAAGATGTCCTAGTGGCTATACAAGAAGCGGTAATACATGCTATATTAAAACAGATTTAATTGTATCAACTGATAGTTATTGTCCTACTGGTTATACAAGAAGTGGTAATAATTGCTATATAAAAACAGATTTAATTGTTGAAACAACAAGTTATTGTCCTACTGGTTATACTGAAGAAAATAATATATGTGTTAAAAAAACTACTCCTAAAATAGAAACTACTGAAAAGATTTATTCTTGTCCTGATGGTTATACTAAAGAAGGAAATAATGAAAATACTAAATGTTATAAACTAGTTAAAAGTGCGGATACATATTATTGTGAAGATGAAAAAGCTACATTAAAAGGTAATTTATGCTACTATGTAGAAGAAAGCAAATTTTTAGGATATACTTGTCCTTATGGTTATACATTAGATAATACATCTTGTTATAAAATGACTTCAGAAAAAACAAATCCTGTTTGGGGTAATCCAGAATATAAATATAGTAAAAATAATTATCTTGAAGGTTATCAAAAAACAGGTTTTGCAACATTTGTTACAACTTGCACAGAAGATATTTATAATGGTCAAAATCCTAATACTATGAAGTAAAATTCATAGTATTTTTTTATTTATTAATAATTATTCTAGGTAAACGAGAATGTAAATTTGTAAGTATTTCATAACTTATTGTATTTGCATTGTTAGCAAGAATATTTAAATGTTCATTATCTTTAATTATTATAACTTCATCTCCTATTTTAGCATCTATATTTGTTATATCAATAATTAATTGATCCATACATATTGTACCTATAATATTTGCTTTTTTATTATTTACATAAACAAAATAATTATTTGATACAATTCTTGGAATTCCATCCGCATAACCAATTGATACTGAAGCAATTTTCATTTTATTTTTAGCAATAAATGCACATCCATAACTAACACTATCATTTTTATTAATATTTCTTATTGAAGTTATTCTAGATTTTAATTTTAAAATAGGTTTTAAATTTATATTTTTACTTAAATATGAATTATTATTTTTAATTCCATACATTAAGATACCACATCTAATATAATCATATTTATAGTTTTGGTAATTAAAAATACCATAACTATTTAAAACATGTGTAATACCAATATTTATTTTCTTTTCTTTAAGAGCATTTAAAACATAATTAAAATTATCTAATTGTTTTTCTGTAAAAGTAATATTACTTTCTTTATTACTATCACTAACACATAAGTGAGTATATATTCCTTGAATACAAATATTATTATTTTTATACATATCAATTATATTATTAATATTTTGATAATTTTCCCCTATACGATTCATTCCGGTATTAATTTTTATATGAGCATTAATTTTAAAATTAATATCTTTTATTATAATAAAATAATCGTAATCAATAATTGTTTGAATTAAATTATATTTTTTTACATATTTTAAGTTTTCTTTTGAAGTATATCCTAATATTAATATTTTTCCTTTTATTTTATTTTTACGAAGTAAAATACCTTCATCTAAAGTCGCCACTGCAAAAAAAGTTATACCTATTTTATTAAGATAACTTGCTATTTTTATTATTCCATGACCATACGCATTGGCTTTTACAACAGCAATAATATTATTATTAACTTTTTTTATTTGTTCAATATTATTTTTTAAACAGGACATGTCTAATTCAATCCATGCCCTATTTTTTAATAAACAATTCATTTATTTAATTATTGCCTCTAAAGCTAAAGTAATCATATCATTTAGTGAGCATTGTCTTTCCTCAGGAGTAAGAACTATATCAGAAAATTTTGAATCAACAGCTGTTACAATTACACTTGCTTCAATACCCATACTATTTGCTATATGACATAAGCCATATCCTTCCATTTCTTCTCCTAAAGGATGAATTTCTTTTGGCATTCTTTCTAAAAGTCTATCCATTCCAACATATGGGCCAAATACATCAGCGGTGGTAATCGTACCAATATGAAGTTTAATATTATTTTCTTTAGCAGTTTCAATAATAATATTATTTAATTTTTCTGATGGTTTAACTGTATGTCCTTCATAATCATTAAATGAATATGCAAAATTACTTTCACTATAAAAATTATCCGCTAAGATAAGTTCAGGAATTTTAACTGATGAATCAACTACTCCACAAGTACCAATTCTAATTATTTTTTTTACATTAAAATAATGAATTAGTTCAAAAGCATATATACTCATTGAAGGCATACCCATTCCACTTGCCATTATAGTAACTCTCACATCTTTATAAAAACCTGTATAGCCATACATATTTCTTACACTTGTTACTAATTTCGCCTCAGTTAAAAAATTTTCAGCAATATATTTTGCTCTTAATGGATCACCAGGCATTAATACTATTGGTGCAATATCATCTTTATTACATTCTATATGAATTGGATTTTCTCCTACAAACATTTATATCATCTCCTATAATAAAAGTATAACAAAAATAATTACTTTAAACAAATAATATGACATTTAGTTTACAAAAAACGTTACACAATAGTAACGTCATTTATCTTCATAATAATAATTTTCATCATCGGATTACTTTGTCCCACATTGCATTTATGACTATTTAATTTTAAGTTTCATTTATATTTACTTTTAGTTCTACTCACAATATCCATTATTAGATATAAAATATTCTTCAATATTATTCATACTTTTAGATATATTATTAAAATCTATAAGTTTTTTTAATTCTTTTTCCATTTCTTTAGAACAATTATTACAATTAAAAGAATTGTTTGTACCAAATTCTATTTTATACTTCTGATTATCTATTTTGCATACTGTCATTGCACTACTTTCTACATGTGTAAGTTTTCCTGTTGAAGCATATATTATTAGAAATATTATATCGATTACTAATAATACGATAAATGTTATTCCAATAAATTTAAGTATTTTTATAATAATTCCTGCTAGTCTTTCTGTATTACTTACACGTTCTACCAAAATATTATCAACATCATTATTTAAAAGTTCATCAATACTAATGTTTAATGCTTTTGATAATAGTTTTAATTGTTCAGGATTTGGAGTAGTTTCTCCTAATTCCCAATTTGAAATTGTTTGTCTTGTAACATTTACTTTTTCTCCTAATTGTTCTTGTGAAAGTCCATGCTTTTTTCTTAATTCTAAAATCTTATTTCCTAGTAACATATTTTTCTCTCCTTTCACCATAATTATAAAAAATATATATTTAACAAATCTACCAAAATGTTTTGGAAGTTTGTCAAAGAGTTTTAACATTTCAATAATTCTATTTTTATTATATCATGAAAAAATTTTACGTGAACATCTAGAGAAATATCAATTGAGTAATAATCTGATAAAGGTATTTTAAAATTTTCTTCATTTGAAACTAATATCACTTCCGTCACCTTCTATTTAGTTTCTAAATATATATTTTCACTATCAAAAAATATTTCTTTAGTTTTATTATAAATGTAGTCTATCTTTTCTATTTGATTTATAAAAGATTGTGAATTAGAGTTTTTTAATTCATCAAATTTTGCAATATAATTATCTTTAATACTTTGACCCGTCTTTTTTAAATTTTCACTTTTTTCATTAAACCATACATCTATATTTTTTACCCTTGCTTTTTCTGCTAAAGTTCCTATTGCTTTTCCTGTACTTCCCAATCCTAATAATACATTTCCTTCTAAAGACTTATTTGCATTATTTTTTATATAAATAAACGCTTCATTAAATATTTGTGAATACTCATCGTCTAATTTATCCAATTCATCCTTTTTTGAAACTAAATATTCTTCTTGATAATTTCCTAGAAGCATTATCTCCAATAAAGATGAAAATGAATAAATATACAATGACAATCTATAATATTTAAATTTCTTTTCTATCTCATTTATTATTGAATTCATATTATTAGATGTGGTGATAATCTTGTTTTTTAACAAATCATCTTTTATTTGTTTTTTGTATAATAACATATTTTTATTTGAAGTTCTTTTTATGTCCATAACCTGTTTATGATTATTTATTAAATATTTATCATCATATAAATTATATTTAAAATCAACGATAGACCTATTTAATATTTCTAAATCTGATTCTATTTCCGATTCTTTTTCTTTTTCCAAAAATAAAAATATTTTTTTATTTAATTCTTTTATTTCACCCAATTCAGCTTCTATACCTGCAAGAGCTACCGACATCATCAGCATGGTTGGATCTAATACAATAACACCTTTTGAATTAACTTCACTTAACTTTGCCATAGCAGAAGTTCCATCATTTTTTCTTATAGCTCCCCAAAAAGTTTGTCCATCTTTCATTGCTTTTAAAGAATCATTTTTTCCAAGATTAGTAATACGATATAATTTTCCTCCTGAATTTGAATTTTGATTTATTATAGTTTTAATATTATCAGCAATAGGAATTGTAAACGGACTTATTTCATTTAGTTTTGATAAAGATAAACTATAACAATTTTTACTAATATTATCTTTTCTTACATCCGACAACATATAATTATTCATTTCTACTAAACTTAAATTTTCCTTAAATACTTGTTCTTTTGCAATAGTAGTATCATCATTTTTATTATTAATTTTATTTTTCAATTTATCAAAAATACCCATACTTTTATCACCCTACATATTATATTATAACATACAAAAAGCAAATCTTATTAAAGATCTGCTTGACAAATTGTAATTTATTATTGTGGTGGCAATTGCATATTACCATCAGATTTTTCTAGTGGTTCTCCCATATTACCATTAGGTCTTTGCATTTCTCCATTTTCTTGTGGGGGAAAATTACCAATATTTGTATTATCATTTGATTTATTAAAAATTAAGAAAACTAATGTCATAATTATTGCGCCAGTTAATGCACCTATTATAAAAGTTAAAATCCTATTTTTCATTTTTTCCTCCTAATTAATTTTTTTACTATATTCAGTTTTTTCTCTATTTACATATATATAATATGTTTCTGTTGTTAAATCTGAATTACTTATTATTAATGTTTTAAAATCTTCATCTGCAATAAATGAAACTATTTCTTTATTATTTGAATCATTTAAACTTATTTTAGAATCTTTACTAATTTTTGAATTCAATGTAAAACTTATATATTTCTGAATTGATGATTTATCTGGATTTTGAAGCATATCAGATCCTAAAGCAATTATTTCTCCACCGTTGATTTCAAATTTTCCATCTGTATCAATTCCGGCATCTCCACCGATTGAAGAACCAATTGTATATATTGTACCACCATTGATAACTAAATCTTTATTTGAGTCAATACCATCTCCACTAGCTTTAATATAAATATTACCATCATTAATTGTAATGACACCGCCATTATCTCCACCAGCATTTAATCCATCATCATTTGATTCAATATATATTTCCCCACCATTTATAGTAATATCATTATCAGTAGTTGCTATTCCTTCGCCTTCTTCTTGATTTCCATAAACATTTAATTTTCCAGAACCTTCTATTGTAAGTTTACCAATTGAATATATGCACCCATCATATTCACTTGAACCATTATCTTTTAATGTACTTGTTGTCCCTATAGGTAAATTAATAACTAATTCTCCAGTATTAATGTTAGCAATAGCAGCAGTTATTTCACTATTTATATTTACATTATTTAAATTCAAAATTACTTTTTCTGTCGAATTTACAATTAAAGAATAGTTAAAACTTCCAGAAATATTATATTCTCCACCTTTAGTTATATTAATATTCGTTTTATAGTTATTTAAATTAATATTTTCTTCATTTACAGTTTTACCTTTATCTACGTCATTACATGAAGTTTCTTTTTCTTTGTTTTCTTCCATCGGCATAAACATATTGTTTTTATTATCAGTTTTAAATGTAATAAACAATAGTCCACTTAAAATAATACTTAATATGACTATAATGATTAATTGTATTTTAGTTTCTTTTTTCATCGTTTACCTTCTTTCTAGAATTATTATATCATTCATATATTAAAATTATATTAAATTTTTGTGAAAATTTAATAATTACTATTTTTCTTTTATGAAAAAAGCAAATCTTTTATAGATCTGCTTGTTAAATTGTAATTTAATTAACAAATATTTTATCAAATATATTTTCTACAAAATCATTATTATTCATTTTATTTTCTAAATAATTATTAAAATTATCTTTATTGATTCCATTACTAATTATATCATTGTAATTAGGATATAGCCCTTTAATTTGTTTTTGATTATGATAATCAATAGTTAGTCCCAAATTAACTGAATCTATTTCAAATACATATCCATATTCTGAAAGTGGTAAGTTATTTATTAAATTGTCATCATTACTATTATTACCAACATACTTATTTTTATATTTTATTATACTATCAATCTCTGATTTATCTCTATTAAATGGAGTAATGGGTACAGTATCTTCTGTATAAATTTTCTTTGTCTTATGTGTAAATGTTAATAAGAATAAGCATATTGCAAAAATAACTATCGAAGAAAATAATGGTGTTATGATTAATAATATATAAGATTTTTTATCAAATCCTCCACTTAAACTTAATCCTATAAAATTAAATATTCCAATTATTGCTATCATTAAAACAATATAATAGATATTTAATCAATTTATTTTTATATAATATATTACTTCATTAAAATTTTACCTTTCTTCTTTATGCAAGATTTTAATTCTAATTCTGCTCTACTATCAAAGGAATTATTAAATGATTCTATATTACCATCTTCATAAGTTATTACAAACCAATCATCATTACAATAAGCTTCTTTTAAATCTTCTACATCTATTATTTTATATGAATCAAGTGTATTTTCTTTTTCCGCTTTAATATACCTTAAAGCATTAACTTTCTTATTCATACTCTTAATAAAATCTTCATCATATGATTCTTCTTCTGAATAATGCACTATTTCGTTTCTATCTATTTGATAATTAAAGTAACTTTGTCCTAAATTAAATATTCCATTTCCTCTAATTAAATATTGAACATTTTTTGAATCTGAATATCCAACTTCTTCAATTGGTTGTGGTAAAACATCAACAAACTTTCTATTATTTCCTAATCTACTTTCAAAATTTTTATCCTTAAGATCACAAGTTTTAGCTATTAAACAGGGATATTGTTCAATACCTTTTATTTCTTTATCAAAGTTAGTAAATCCAATTGTAATATTTTTGATACAACTTTCTATTCCTTCTGATTGATATGATGTTTTTATTAATTCATCTGCAACTTGTAAATATACATCAAAGAAATCTACACAATTTATTTTTTTAGAAATTTCAATGTTATCTAAACATAATAAATTTCCATTTCTCCAAACCCAACTATGAGCTAAAATTTCATCGCCTTTTTTTACAACTAAAACTCTACCATTCTTACTTGTTAAAGAATGTTTTAAGCAGGAATACCCATTACCCAATACTGTAAAGCAACAATCTGTTTTGTTACCTAAAGCTAATGCTTCCATATCATCTAATCTTAATATTTCATAAGAATATTCATCTTTTGTTCCTGTAATTCTTGGTATTGTAGAATTTACTCTGGTTAACATTTGATCATGTAATAATAAAGTTTCATTCACATTACTATTACTGCATCCAATAAATCTAAATAATCCCTCTAAACGATAATATTTTGGTGGTAATGATATTTCATCACTTTTTAAGAAATCAATGATTATTTTTAATGATTTATCCTTATCATTCATAACTATCATTTTCCATTCACTAAATATTCTTGGGAAATATTTGTATAAATCATTATCTTTATTAGATAACATTTCTTTAATCTTTGAATAATCTTTATCACTAAATAATAAATTCATTAACTTAGTATTTAATATTGGATTACCTTGTTCATCTAACTTTACATTTTTAACATCAACATTACCTACTAAATGTTCTAATACAGGTAATGAATCATCTATTTCTAATAAAGCTCTAGCATTATTAAATCCAACCATTAACATTAATTTTAAAATTAACTGCTTATAACTTCTAAAATGCCAGTCACCATTTTCAAACTTTTTGCATAATTGTTTATGTTGTTTAACATTATAATTTTCTAATTGTTCTACTGTAAAATCTTCTACTTTAAAATCAATTTGACCTAATCTATTAAATATAGTTATTTCTTCAATACTGGACAATTCATATAGCATTGTAATTGATTTACCCATAACAATTCTATAAAATAACTTTTCTATTTCTTTAAAATTATTATTCTCAATATTGGTTATAATATTTTGATTTTTTAAAAAATTTATAAAATTAACTAAATGTTTTTTATAAGCATCATCACTTTTAGAAATAGTATTATTTTGAAACATCACTTTTAATTCACATAAATTCTTTAAATATTTATCTGAAAAAATTGAAGTTGTTTTATCTATTTTTTCTAATACACCTGTTGGTATAATGTTTTTTCTATATTTTTCTTCAATATACCTTAATGCAGACACTTCTCCTTTATGCCAATAAGAAGTATAAAACTTTGTATCAAATAATTCTTCTATATCAACTATTTCAAAAGTATCCAATATATTTTTAAAATCAGCATTTATTGTTCTAGTTTTAGAACATAGTTTAATCCAATCATTTAATGTTAATGAATTAAATACTTCTTTATTTTTACTATACAAATCTATAATAATTTTAGGCCTTATTTTAGATATTATATTTTTTAGGTCTTGTTTCTTAATTATATTTTCAAAAAAATTTGATATTAAAATTTCTTGCTTTGAGCTATCTGTTTCACTTAAATATTCTTTTAAATCATATTCATCAATATTATCAAAAGCAATATTTAATTTAACATAATTCTTATTTACAAACTCTTTATATACTTCTATATTCTCTATATATTTTAAAAATGATAGAAGTTGTCTCGGATTAAATTGGTTAATTTTTTCATTAAACTTATCTAGAAAGAAATTCATAAATTCTTCATTATAAACTCTTTGTTGTTGAAAAACATTGTTTATATCATTTATATTAGCATTATCATAACAACATATATTATGAAAATATAATCCATGAATAAATTCTCTATTTTCTACTTCAATTAAATCAGTATAAAATTGATTATAAAAAGAATAATAATCTTCATGAGTAAATCCATGAAATAAATTCTCAGGATTTTGACTTATAACTTTTTTAAATAAATCAGAGTCAATGTTTCTCAATTCTTTTAAAACATTAAAAGAAAGAAAATATGATAAAGATCTAGGAGCTATCATTGTAGATAAAAATATATCTTTATCATGTTCTTTAATATATTTAATATTTTCCTTTAAAAATGCTATTTGTTTATCTTCTGGTAATTTACTAATAATATAATAAACAGAAAGAGGAGTCATATCATTAATATTTTTATTACCAGTCTCAATATATTCATCACACTCTTTAAGTGCTTTTTCTTCATTTTCTTTACTAATATTTAATGAAAGTGGTATTGAATTATGTTTAATTTCTTCTAATAATACTTTCATTTGTTCATCAATTAATTCTGGCATGATATAATCCCCCATTCTTTTTTATTTCTTAAATCTATTAAAATCTATTTTTAATACTCTTTGGACTGGTTTAGATATACTTGGATTCAAACTTCTTAATTTTGCTATTGTTTGCTCTCTTGTAGATTCATATATTCTATCGCAATATTCAAATCCTTCAATAAAGTGTTCTGCTGTAATGAATTCGCTATCATAAACTTTGGCAAATGCAAATGCTTTATCAACAATAGATATTGCTAAGTCTGGATTATTAACCATATCGTTATATACTCTATGACTTTTTTCAGTAGCACTTAATATAATATTTACTATTTTAGTTCTTATGTTTTCATTTTCAAAAAATATTCCATTTTTTACATAATAATCTCCAATTACTTTATCAACTATTTGAAATAAAATATCTTCAGTAGGTTCTTTAACAGTAATTTTTTCAAATCTTCTTTTTAAAGCATCATTACTAAAAAACTCCTGATATTCTTTTTCTGTTGTTGTTCCAATTACTTTTAAATTAGATCTATCTATATAGTGTTTTAACATAGATGCCATATCATTATCTTTACCTTTAGCTGAACCAATACCATATATTGTATGAATCTCATCAATGAAAACTATTACATCTAATTTTTCACATAGTTTCATTAATTTAGTCATATTATCTTCAAACATTCCAACATATTTACAACCTGCAACTATATCACTTGGATTAACTTCTAAAATTATTTTCCCTTGTAAAAAGTTTGGCACTTGTCCCGTTTTAATTCTATAAGCAAGTTCATCTACTATTGAAGTTTTACCAACACCTGATTCACCAACGATTAATGGTCTTTTTTTATCTTGAGCTAAAGTAATCATAAGATTTTTTAATTCTTTTTCTCTTCCAATAGTTGGTGCAACTATATAATTTTTCTTATTTAATACTTTTCCATATTTTTCAAGTTCTGAGATATCTTTATCAAATAATGTTGGAGTTACTGTAGTAACAGGAACTTCTTGCTTAACTGTTACAGTATTAACAACAACAGATTTAATTTCTTTAGGTTGATTATCTTTTTGTATCTTAGAATATCTTTCTTCAAATTTTTTCTTAAAATTTTCTATTTGTTCTTTAGAATATTGCTTTTGAAAAATCATTGCTTCCAATAAATTTCTACCTTCTGAACAAACTTTAGTACAATCATATCCATTAGAACATAATAAATCATAAATTCTTTCAACTTCACCTAAATAATCATCACTATATATTGCAGTATGCATAATAGTGTCTTTATCGCTATCAACATGATTAACATTTAAATTATATTTTAGTGATTCATTAATAATATTTAAAATAAATTCTTCACTATATCCAGCATATAAAGCAGTTTGAATGAAATTATAATTATAATCTGCTTCTAGGTTTGGACTTAATCCAATTTGTAATAATGATTTGATAGCTAAAAAACATTTTGCCTCATCATACTTATCATCTACTAAAATATGTAATATTGATTGATTATCATCATCAATATAATCCAAACTGCCAAATGCACTTTTAATTTTTTTTACATTAGAGTTCATATCTTCTGACATCTTTGATAATAAAACTCTTATATTATTTTTATTTAACATACAGAATTCCCCCTCAAATTGTATTATATAATAGCATAAAAGCAGTTAAAATTCAATTTTTATGCTTTGTTTGAGTTTAGGTTTTTTATGAAAAATTTTTAAATATTTTTGATTAGTTTATAAA